>CAZZLF010000210.1:0-4223 GCA_964654965.1 uncultured Bdellovibrio sp. | reverse complement strand
GCCGCGATCGTTGGCATAACAATTCACATCTTCGCGATAGCATTCGATCAACTCACAAATAAAATCAATGGTATCATCTGACTCAGGCTGATCCGCAAAGTCGAGCGGCTTCAACATCGGTGTTCCCTTAATTTCACCCTTGCTGATGTAATACAACTCACGCTTGGTGTTCACGGCACCAGTTTCAATATTCCGTAAAAGAATTTCGAGCATGAAGATTGCTCGGCTCATTTTTTTTACCGAGCTCACGTTCAGTTCTGTCGCCACTTTCTTAGAACCCGGAGTCAAATACCCCACTTTGTGATTGTAAATCGCATTATCGAGAGAACATTTGGTTGCGTGCAAAACAGGTCTTTTTGCGCGCTCCAAATCAGCCAATAAACGAAGACAAAGTTCCTTACTGATGATGGGAATGTCACTTTTGACTTTTCCGCCTTTACGATTAATTTGTGTCTGCATGATTAAGCATCTCCCATTTCAGCATCACCCTCTTTGGAACGCTGAACTTTCAATTTTTCATTAGCAACCGTGAGTTCTTTAGCGGTCTCGTTTGCATCACGACCTAGAATTTTCATCAAGCCTTCACGGGCACGTTTTTTTGTTTCTTCTTTGGCATTGGTGATTCGAGCAAGACCTTCTACCAGGATGGGGCCAAACTGTTCGATGTATCGACGTTTCTCTTCAAGATCGGCAGCTTTGTTCTCTGCATTGATGTAGCGAGAAAGTTTTTGACCTGCTTGCATTAATGCGCGACGAATCTCTTCCACCAGCTCTTCGGATGCATCAATGGTTTCTTTGGATGCATTCTTAAATTTGATGAACGGGGATACTACCGAAACTGCAAAAATATAAGGGCCTTGAGGCAATGATTCCTTAGGCTGCCCCAATCCATAAGATCTCCAGTTTACCGTGGTGATGGCACTCGCAATAGCGCAGGCAGATTTATCAAACTGAAGTGGAACTCGGTTTGCAAATCGCAATAACTGAACCGGAGAATCGCCGTCTTGAGTGCGTTCTTCCAGTCGGGCAATAGCGACTTCTACCTGAACCGGTTTAAAGTCGCAGATAGTAGGTTTACGACTGACCACCGAGAAGAAATCGACTTTTCCCAACCGCTGAATGCTTTTTGAAAGCGCGTCTTCTCCAATGCTCAATACAGAAGATGTCGAAGGAGCTTTGAGTTCAGTTTTTTGAATCGCACTAAACAGTTTTTCAAATTCTGCATTGGTCAATTGATCCACATTGCGCTCAAAAAAAGCTTTATTCAGACCAAAATCTTTATTGCTCACTATTTCGTCAATGACAGAATCACCAAGACGGCTGAATCCTTTTTTAAGCCATGCAGCCACTTTGACACGACCATAAAGATGAGAGTGGGCAATGAATTCCCCAAGTTTCATTGTGTGAGGATGGGGTTCGGTTGCATCTGGAATATGAGGCACATCCTTACTCACTCTTTCAATCGTTACGCTTTCCTGGTCAGGAAGTTGATAATGAAGGGTCAAGTGAGGATTCACCAAGGATGTTCCGAGAAGATAATTCAACAATCCGGCTTCACCATTGATCTGAATCCTACCGTCAAAAACAAATTCAACATGAGTTCCATGAGGGCGATCCCAATCAATGGTTTCACGCTTTTTCATCACACCCTTGTTGTTCTTGATATCGACTTCGATCACCGCTGAAACGGCTTTACGCATTGCTTTCGTTTTAGAAATTACTTTTGCACCTTGTGCACAGGTCATCTGTGCCCAGGTGGTAGCAGCAGAGATACCGATCCCCTGTTGACCACGAGTGCATCGACCGCGACCAAACTTGGAAGATGCCAGATACTCACCAAACACCTTAGGAAGGTCATCTCCATCAATGCCGGGACCATTGTCCTCAACTAAAACACGAATCCGCTCAGAATTCTTGATCGAACCTGAACCTAAACGTTCAATTTCGACCTTAATCTCTGGTAATAATTTGTTTTCTTCACAAGCATCCAGAGCGTTATCCACTGCTTCTTTCAGGGTTGTAAGAACAGCTTTTGTTTGACTCGAAAAGCCAACTTGCTGCAAATTCTTGGAAAAATACTCTGCCGTGCTGCTACTTGAGATTTTTTTTTCTGACATAAGGGTAGAACAAGTGAACCAAAAGAAACCATGACCGTCAATACTTCTTGCTTCATTGCTTTTTACAGCTCAACGCATTAAGACAACAAAAATTTTAGAATTTATTGTTTTGCAGGGCAGCTCGAGAAGAATTCGCAGTAACGGCAAAAATCCCCTTCAACTGGATTTTCAAAGAGTTTTTTGCGCTCCTTGTCTAAAACAAGACGAGCTTGTTGAAGCAACTGATAGACCCGCTTATTCAAACCAGGATTGACGATTGGAACTTCGATCACGGTCACACCAGCTTCAGACAGATGGATCAATTTTGTTTCAAGACGCTTGAGATTAAAACTTGAACCACAAAGTTGAATCGCCGCCCATGAATACAACTCTAGCTGCAGTCGGTATTGGGAAACCATTTGATCCGGTGTTTTTGGAGACTGGGTCCATTTGTAATCCAAAATTCGAATTACTCCTTCATCGGGATTCACTTCCAAACGATCCATCATTCCAACCAAGGCTTCATCACCGTGTGAAGAATCCGAAAACGGAACTTCAAAAGCAATTTCACGAAAAATTTTCCAACCGCTTGATCCAGAAGAGTTCAATTCCTCTCGTAAGGATTGAACAGCCGTTTCGCCAATTTCCTGATTTTTAAACTCGTGAATCAAATCATCAAATTGCTCATTCTCAAGCAACGAGTGAACCTTGAGACCTTTTTCAGCAACTCGAGAGGCATTTTCAACTGATTGAGAATGATCTTCTTCAGGGCGAAATTGATTTTCATCCTGCCAATCCGGCGTAAAAAACTTTTTCTGGTAACGAAGCGGACACTGATCCAACACCATCCATTCACTTGGCGAATGACGGGGCCGAAAAGAATCGATTTCAATTTTATGCTTTAACGTTGCGATTGAGTGACCTTGACGATCACCATGTTCCTTTAAATTTGGAACGGGAATATCGGCACCATTTAAAGAAACAATCTGGTCTTTCATGGTCAATTCAACCCATGTGCGCCAGTCATCATTCGCCAAAGATGGTTCTTTAGAAGATTCCTTGATTTCTGTTTTCCAACCTAAAATCAACTGTTCTTGAGGACGAGTAACCGCAACGTAAAACAAGCGTTTACTTTCCGCAACTGCGGCAGCTTTTTCCAATTCTGACCATTTGATGTTTTCGCTATTTTTTTTGTCTCGATCACCCTTTTCATCGCGGAAATACAAATGAATTCCCTTTTTTCGACTCCAGATGAAATCACTGAGATTACTCGGTGAACGATAAGGTCCTTCAAAATCCAAGAGGATCACTCGAGGGAACTGAAGCCCCTTGGATGCATGAATGGTCATGATTCGAATCATTCCCTTCTCGGCAGGAGGAGGAATTTCTTTTTCTATGCGATCTTCTTCAATTGCACTGACTAGATCTTGAACAACCTCTTCAAAACGATTACCGCGTGAAGACAATTCTTCGACTTTCTGCCAAAGACTTGCCGCAGTCAGCTCCATTTCACCACCTTCTTCGATGGCACCCCATATTTTTTCAATGACTTCACCTGGACGAATCGGTTCGCGATTCAAATAGGCACGTCCTAAGGCTTGAGCAACAGGATGGGAAGAGTGGGAAAAAAAGTTTTTAAAAAAATCATCTTTCCACTCCAAAAGCTGTTCATCAGAAATGCCAATCCAAGGAGCACGCAGTGCCGTCGCCTGTGAAAGAGAATGATTGGAAGAGCACCAACCTTTTAGAAAAGCGACCAACTCATGCACACGTGGGTCGGAATAAAAACGACCACCACTCCCCAGAAGGTAAGGTAGCTGAAATTCATCAAGAGTATTCAAAAAACGCTGTGTTTTATCTTTGCGAACTGAACGCACTAAAATCACATAGTCGGAAAGATCAACACCCTCAGATTCTTTTGATTTTAAAAAACGAGCAAGAGCATGCTCATCATCGAGCAACAACTTGAACACGCGAGGTTCCGCAAAAGATTCTTCATCTCTGCCTGGCTCAAGTGGTTCGTAATCCAAACCAGAAGCCTCGAAAACAGGCGCACAAAGTTGGTTAACGAAATGAAGGATGTCGGGAGAACTTCGATAATTAATTGATAGAAGATGTTTTTTAGGC
>CAZZLF010000209.1:0-4225 GCA_964654965.1 uncultured Bdellovibrio sp. | reverse complement strand
GAAAAACGAATTTTGCCATGTTGATTCCACCAACAACCATGAACGGTTGGAAAATTACCACTATTGGTGATGACATCGCATGGATCAAGCCAGGCAAAGATGGAAAGCTTTATGCAATTAATCCTGAAGCTGGATATTTTGGAGTTGCTCCAGGCACGTCAGAGAAAACAAATAAAAATGCAATGCTCACCATCGGAAAAAACACGCTCTTTACGAACGTTGGATTGACCGAAGATGGAGATGTCTGGTGGGAGGGAATGACTGATACTCCTCCAGAAAGGTTAACCGATTGGCAAGGACAGGAGTGGACACCTGAGATTGCTGCGGAAACGGGAAGAAAAGCGGCTCATCCCAATGCACGTTTTACCGCGCCAGCATCTCAATGTCCTTCCATTGATCCAAACTGGGAAAATCCTGAAGGTGTGCCAATTAGTGCGTTCATTTTTGGTGGACGTAGGGCAACCACTGTTCCACTGATTACTGAAACAAAAGATTGGGATCACGGCGTTTATTGGGCTGCGACCATCGGTTCGGAAACTACAGCAGCAGCAGTGGGAGCGGTGGGGCAAGTTCGTCGAGACCCATTCGCTATGTTACCGTTCTGTGGATACCACATGGGTGATTACATTGCTCATTGGATGAACATGGGCAAAATGATCAGTCATACGCCAAAAATATTTGGAGTGAATTGGTTCCGTAAAAACTCTGAAGGAAAATTCATGTGGGCAGGCTATGGCGAAAATATGCGCGTGCTTGAGTGGATTATTGGTCGAGTCAGTGGATCTGCAAACGCAATCGAGACGGAAATTGGATTTTCTCCCGCCTATCATGACATGAACTGGAATGGATTACCGGTATCAGAGGCGCAATTCAAGGAACTCTTAAAAGTGGATGGGGCTGAGTGGTCCATTGAACTGAAGCTTCAGGATGAATTGATAGAAAAATTGAAAGATCGACTTCCTGGTAAGTTTGTTGAAATTCGCAAGTCTATTGAAGCAAGGTTTGCGTCTGAAAAGGGAAGGCCTGCAGAAGTCACCTTATAATTGCCCATAGTTTTCAATAACTTAAAAATTAGCAATTACTCGTCTCATTTTCCTCAAGTTTCGTCAAAAATATGCCGATGGGATACTTGTAGGAGATGACATAAGTATGAGCAAAGGCAAAAAAACAGAAGCGTTCGAAGTCGTGTCAGCACAACACTGCAAGTGTGAGGGTTGTAAAAAACCAGAAGCAAAGTTCACTTTTTGCAATGATCATTATGAATGGTTTAAGTTCGGCTTGATCAACAAAATGGGCAAGAAAGTGCCTGATTTTGATAAAAAATTTGATCATTATCAGACTTATCAAGAAAAACAAAAAACATACAAAGTGGCTTGATTGAAAAGTTTTGAAAGACAACCGTCTTTCGTAAAGTTGCGATCGTGTAGTCAATAAAATGTCGATTGCAAAGGTGCTGTACCCACCACCTCCTCAGGCAATGGTCTCAAGGGACAACAGAAATGCTGTTCTTTGGGGCCATTTTTTTTTATCCTTTAAGAATGAAATGGTTAATTTTAAGAGGATTGGTCAGAGAACAACGGCATTGGCACGATTTCAAAAACATACTCGAAGCAAGACTGAAATCCATCGACCCACAGGCAGAAGTATATGCGCTGGATATGGCTGGATTTGGCACTGAAGTGAATCGAATTTCACCCAAAACCATTTCAGGAATAGTTGAGGATGTCCGTGACCGTTGGACTAAACTGAAAAAAAACGAAGAAGAACAATGGGGAATTTTGGCTGTATCTCTAGGGGGTATGGTTGCTGCCCACTGGACAAGCAGTTATCCAGGAGACTTTAAAAAAGCAGTTTTAATTAATTCATCCATGAGCGGCTTAAGTCCGGTCCATCAAAGAATGATGCCCCAAAATTACTCCAAGGTTCTGAAGTTGTTAGTCAGTAAAAACTTGGTACAACGTGAGAAAACAATTCTTTCCATGACGACCAATTTTTCCTCTGAATTGATTCAAAGCAGGGCTGAAAAACAGGCTCCCTATGGTGAAAAGGTCAACCGTTTCAATGCCCTTTTCCAGATCATGGCAGCGATTCGATTTAAAGCACCTGTAAAAATTGAGACGCCCATGCTGGTACTGGTAGGCGATGGTGACCGCTTGGTTTCTCCAAAATGCTCAGAAGCCATTGCCAAACAATATAGTGCAAAAATTCTTCGTCATCCGACGGCGAATCATGATTTGGCTTCAGATGATCCTGAATGGATTGCCGCACAGGTCAGTGCTTGGGTTTAAACCACCGCCAAAAATCCCACATTTGATTCATTTCAAGGGGTGTGAAAAAATTGAAGAGTCATTTTCGTCTTCAAGACGAGGGAAAAAAGTATCATGAATAAAAACCCATTGAATAAATCAGCGTCACCCGTTTCTAGAAATACCAATCAAGCTTCGAACTTGAATCCACAATACAAAACTGGATTCACTACAAGCGCAACAACTGCAGAGAGTCAGCATCTCCAACAAAGACTGTGGGTTAAAGAGCAAGAGGTTTCTGCTTTAAAAGTTCAAAACCGTCATTTAATTGCAAAACTGGAAGAATCAGAGAAAAAATCTGAACCAAACCAGATCAATACTCAAAAAGTTTCCAACGAAGTTCAATCTCAATTACGCCCTTTGATTGCGGAAATTGAAAAAAGTTTAAAAGATTCTTTCGATATTCTGAAGAGCACCATGCGAGGAATTTACCAGCAAAGCCAGCGGGCTCAACAAGCCGTTGAAGAAATTGGAGCCCATTCCAAAGAAGTGGAACAGAGAATGGCCGAACTTCGAAAGGCAGACCAGGTTTATTATCAGGAAAAGATTCTTTCGATGGTCACCTCATTTGGAGATCGAATTGAACGTCAGTTAGACAATAGATTGAGAAATCTATCTGTGGTTGAGTTGATGAACACGAAACAGAATGAAGTTCTTGCGGATATCGATATTCTTAAAGCATCTATTTCTGAATTAATTTTGAATCACCAAAGTTTGAAAAATGAAATTCGAAATTTAAGTGGTATCGGTGAACTTGATCTTAGTAGTTCTAGCATTGAAAAGATCACTGAAATTTTTGTTGAGTCTAACGCCCAGAAGAAAAAATCTACTCAGCAAGCCAATACTGATGAGGCATTTCTAAAAAATACTAAAAATGAACTTTCTCCAACCGAGTTGGCAGAAATCACTCAAATTGATTCTTTCAGTGAAGACAGCAAGATGAATGAAACTGAAAAATCAGTTGAATCAAAATTTACATTAGATTATCTCTGAAACAGGGATGATCCATAAAAAAACAATTGGTCCTTTCGTCATCTGCATTTTGATTCTGCTTTTTTATGGGTTCAAATTGTGGGGAATCAGCATACCATTGACCGGTGATCAAAAGGTCTATCTTTCTGTAGCGCTGGAAATGCTTGAAAAGAAAAGTTGGATTATTCCCTACCTGGGTGGGGAACCTAATTTTTTAAAACCACCATTTCAGTATTGGGCAACACTCGTTGGTTGGAAGCTTTTTGGAATGAGTGTTTTTGGGACTTTATTTCCGTCAGTTTTGGCATTATTGGGAAGTTCCTTTCTTGTTTTTAAGATTTCTGAAAAAAATAAAGTCACCCATCCATGGTTTGCGTCCTTGTTGTTTGCTTCTGGTCTTGGTTCAATGACTTATGGATCGACGGCTCAGATGGAAATCTGGATCGTCTTTTTTTGGCTGGCTTCCTGGTATTTTATTTTAAAAGAAAACTTACTTGCTGCCTTTTTATGGACAGGGGGAATGGCTTTGGTGAAAGGGCCACTTTATCCTGTTTTATGGACATTCAGTTTACTGATCTGGAACCGAAAATGGATTAAAAAACCCAGTTTTTGGAGAAACCTTTCTGTCGGAACCCTTTTGGGTCTTTCCTGGTATTTTCTTGCTGCAAGAACTCACTTTGATTCCATGTTTCACCAGTTTTTTTACACTGAAAATTTTGGAAAATTAAAAACGGCGCAAGGAAGTATTTTGGGACTTTGGGTTGAGTTTTTCTTTTCTCTAATTCCCTGGGGATTTCTTCTCGTCATAGCCTTGTTTCAAAAGACAACACGTAAAAAGTGGGCCCTTCGAAAACATTTCTACATTTCCTATGCGCTCTTGCCGGCCGCATTTTTTACATTCTTCCCCTATAGGGTTGGAACATATCTTTATTTTCTGACGCCGATTT
>CAZZLF010000208.1:0-4232 GCA_964654965.1 uncultured Bdellovibrio sp. | reverse complement strand
TATCGGAACCGGATGTCCACTGGGAACGGTTTCAGCAACATTGAGCCCTGATGCTCAATCCCTCAGTTTGTTGTTTGGAACTTTTCAAGCAGAAGCTGGTGGTTCTTCCGGTAGGACAATCGATCGTAAATCGTGTCAGGTCGCCATTCCAGTTCAAGTACCCGAAGGATATTCTGTTTCGATCATCAAAATTGATTATCGTGGATACAAAAGGCTTCCCATTAATGGAAGTGCAACGTTCGATGTAGAGTATTTTTTTGCAGGACAAAGTGGCCCGTCTTTTCATAAAAGTTTTATTGGCGCAGAAGATGGAAACTTCACTCTGAACAACCAGCTCGTTGCATCCACTCGTGTTTGGTCCGCTTGTGGTGCAGATGTCAACTTGAGAACGAATACCAGTATTGCCGTTCAAACCAATCAGTTTCAAGAGCAAGCCATGCTTACCCTGGATAGTGCGGACGTAACTTCAGGAGTGGTTTATCAGCTGTCTTGGAAAACATGTGGAAGTCAGGGAGGTGGAGGGTATCCCAATCCCGTTCCCAATCCGTATCCCAGCCCTTATCCCGGAGGAGGAGGTTATCCTGGAGGCGGAAGTGATTCAGGTTTGAATCCTTGCGTGATCAATTCCTATTACGATACCCGCGGCTATCTTCTTTTTATGGTGAAAGATGGTACCGGAAGAGTTGTAGGAAATACGGTTCAATATGCGGAAGCGTTGAGACTGGCCCAGCAAACTCAATCAATGGGATTCTGCAGCGGCATCGTGAATAACTCGTCTCCAGCTAACCCACAGCAACCTCCTTATCCGGGGGGTGGTGGCTATCCTGGAAACGGAGGCTATCCTGGTAACGGTGGTTACCCAGTTCCGCAACAATACGGGTGTCAGGTGATGCCAGGGCGGGACGCTTACGGAAGATTCTTTTTCAGGGTTCTTGATCGCGCTGGAAGGGTGATTCTGCAAACTCCAGATCGAAATGTAGCTGATACAGTCGCGAGAACAGACCAGCGTTGTTATCGTTGATTCAATCTGAAAAATAAAATGAAAAACCCCGGATGACGAAATCACCCGGGGTTTTTTTTGAATTTGTGAAAAAAATTAAGCGGCTTTGGAAGGAGCAGACCAGTTGCTCCACCAGTTTTTCGCCCAAACGGTATCAGTGTTTTCAACCCATTTGTTTCCGCGAACTTCTTTCCATACGAATTTTTCGAGATCATCATGAGAGTGGACATCGAGCCAAACAGTGCAATCCCATTGACCAGTGGTCGACCAAACGCCTTTTACCCACTTGTTTTTCTTCCAGCCTTGCCACGCGGTTTCAGGTGTACCTGGTTTCCACTTGATATTGACCCATGCTTGCCACTGTTTTGATGCCATTGAAGACTCCTATAAAAGTTTAACGTTAATGAAGGATGATCGAATTCTTTATCGGAATTCTTACTAAAATTTTATCGATCTGGATGAGTATTATCAATGGATGTTAAATTGACGCCAGATCAGAAAGAGAGCCAGAAAACTGGCACTGATCGGGATATAGTGTTTCAGGATTTCCTTTTCAGTAACAGCATCTTTCAAGATGCTCTTGACGCCAATGATGGATTGAAAAGCAAGAGGCACGCCGAGTGCTGTTGATGCAGCGAGGATTCCAAAATATTCTTCTTGAATCAAAGGTGAAACAAACAGATTGGCAATGGTTCCTGTGCCAATGAGATAAGAGCTGAGAAATCCCAGAATGGGAATGCCACCGTGTAAAAACCACTGTGGAATATTTTCAAGTAAGGTTTGAATGGATCCACTGTGTTTTAGTTGTTGAACAATAAAAGTCATACTGAATAAAACGGCAATAGTTCTGCGGGATCGAATGAGTGCAGGCTTAAAAAATTTGCCGTTTTTAGAAATAACCAAACCAAAAATCAGAAAAACCCAACCCGGATTAAAAATGCGAACGGGTGTACCGGGAATTTTTTCATCCATCCACGCTTTTTTTCCAAGCCAAAGAGTGAATAGCAACAGAGTGTAAATGGCCAGCCCCATCCGGTGTTGGGGGATCAATAATTTTTTCTTTTCGATCCAATGCGCAGAAAAAAGACCATAGATCAATGTCACCAGTGCTCCTGCAAGAACGGGAAATTCAACATTGTTTTTGGAAACAAAAAAAGCAACTCCACCATAAACGATACTGAGAGAAAGCGACCACAAAATCCAAATCCATTTTGATTCAGAACGGTTTGTCTTGATTTTCGAGCGAATGAGAAAAAAGGAAAGCAAGGGCGTATAGAAAAAAAATGGAATCAATGAGCGAATGGTAACTTCAGAAATGGGCAGAATGTTCGTCGTTACTGAGCTAAAACCGAGGCGGATCGGTGTTCCTAATGCTCCAAAGGGAATTCCGTTTACCATATTGATCAACGGGAGGAGGGCACACAGTAGAACAGGTAGTCCCAAGGCGCGAAGAATCGGAGCGATCATGAGAAGAGGAGTTCCAAATCCGCTGGATCCTTCAACAATTAAACAAAGAGGAAATGCGACCAGAAGGGATTGCACCACACGGTTATTTGAGACTTCGTGAATCAGATCCGAAAGAGATCGAATGACCCCATGATTTTCAGCGACTTCGACAAAATAGAAAGCTCCAACAATGATCAATCCGATTTCAATCAAAAAAAAGATTGAATTTTGTAGCGCAGTAATCGAGGCTCCAGCAATAGCCGCGCAAGAAAGCAAAGCAAGGAATGCTGATTGAACCAGGGAGATCCTGAATACAGCAAAGGAGAGAAAAAGGACCGCAAATGGGATGAGGGCAATGAAGTGCACTACTGAATGCTAACGAAAAATCTGGATAATGTTAATGGGATATCAACGGGTCAGGCTGTTTTCCCACATGATCTGAAAGCGGTCTCGGTAGCGTTCGACAATTGAGGGTGTGGAAAGATAGAGCTGATTCTCTTGGTTCTTGTTTGCAGCTCCATTGGTATAATTGAATGACCCTGTCTCCAGGCGTTTTCCATCGACGATCGTGAATTTATTATGCATGATTCCAGCTTGTTTTCCGACGCGAACAAATAACTTGTTTTCCTTGAACCTAGCAATGGCTGGGGCACTGTCTTTTGCGAGCTTTCGGTTCACCACCAGTCGAACCTTCACTTTTGGTGATTGCTCTATGATCGCATCAACGATTTTGTTCAAGTTGATGTCGAAGATGGCGATATCCAGGGATTCCTTGGCGCTCAAAATGAATTTGCGGAGTTTTTCATCGCAATTCTCATCGGGTGAAAAACAGGCTTCATTATCTTTTGGGGCCAGGGTGTTCTCATCAGTAATTTTTTCAGAGACAATTTTTATTGCACTTTTTGCGATTTTTTTAAGTGGATCGGTTGTTCGAGCGTGCCCGAGTACCGGAAAAAAGCTGATGATGAGAATGAGTAGGGCTGGCATGAAATCAGGTTAACAGAAATCCGGTTCAGGTTGCCAACTTTTAACGGAGTCGGACGATTGACTCTGAGAGGATTTCCTGAAGTTTAATCTTTCTGACTTTTCATCGCTTTGAAATCAAGCTAATTTTATTTCATGAGCCAAGCATTTGTTTCCATATTATCGGCCCGTTTTTCGCCAGGTTTTTTTACCCAAGATCCATCTGAGTTGAAAACGTACGGGCGCGATTGGACGAAAGTTTATGAACCGAAACCTTCTTTGGTTTGTTTTCCAAAATCAACAGAAGAAGTTTCGGAGCTTTTAAAGCTTTGCCATGAACATCGCATTGCAGTTGTTCCTTCCGGGGGGCGTACTGGTCTTGCGGGGGGCGCGGTTGCTGCAAATGGTGAGTTGGTTCTTTCTCTCGAAAAAATGCGTTCGATCGGAAAAGTCGACACTCTTGCCAATACGCTTTGGTGTCAGGCCGGCGCAGTTACCGAAGCAATACATGAACACTGCAAGCCCTATGGCCTGACTTGGCCGATTGATTTTGCTTCGAAAGGATCGTCCCAGGTCGGAGGAAACATTGCGACCAACGCAGGTGGAGTCAAGGTGATCCGCTATGGTTTGACGCGTAACTGGGTTCTCGGTTTGACAGTGGTATTAATGAATGGAGAGATTCTTCGTCTGAATGGTTCTTTGGAGAAAAACAATACGGGGATTGATCTTCGACAGTTGTTTATTGGAACGGAGGGAATTCTTGGAGTCATCACGGAAGCTATTTTGAAACTCTCGCCTCTTCCAAAAGAATGCGATGTTTTCT
>CAZZLF010000207.1:0-4266 GCA_964654965.1 uncultured Bdellovibrio sp. | reverse complement strand
CCAATAGGGGAGCAGAATCTAGTCCCAGTTCTGGATTTGGATGAAATTCAGTGTGAAAGCTTAATTCCTCTAACCATGGTTTGATAGTATTGAGAACTTTTTTTACACCACTCGTGTTTGCTGACCCCGAGTTAATGGCCACGAGTTCTTTTAGACGGGCGATATTTTCATTTTCTTTGGCATGAGCAATAGGAAATTGGCAAAGCGTAATCAGAATGAACCCTAAAGTATGACGAATCAATTGCATAGCTTGAACCCTAGATTATTCCCAGTAGAGGGGAATGACAAATTGATTGAAAACGGTTTCGGCCCAGGCAAATCCAATTTCTAGGCCTTCTTTCATGGAATAGTGATGTCCGTCACCACCGGTTTCTGGATATCGAGTCATTTGAGTGCTGTCGATATAGGTACAAAAGGGCTCGACGGTCTCTTTGATCGCCATGATCAATGCGTCTCTTCGTTGAAGTGAAAGGGCAGCCTCTTCTTCATTTGCGGGTAGCCGATAATCCGGTTGACCTACCCAAAGACACGGAATTTTACGAATGCGGATATCATCGACCAGTTTTTGAATGTCAGATTTTGCATAAGCAGCCCAATCATTTCCAGACATGTAGTTGGCGCCTAATTCCACGATCAGCAAATGGGGTTGAAAGGTATCCAGCATCGATTTAATGAGAGGTGTAGGTTGGTTCTTTCCTTCTTCAGAAGGCCCTTCAGGCTCTTGATCAAAAAAACCGCAACGATCACTTACTCCGGAATACCACCATTGTGCGACGGATCCACAGCGAGAATGAAAACTCACTTCTGCATGCGGCAGAGTTCGCAACAGGGAGTTTAGTCTTGATCCAAAAGGTGCATAAGGTGCAGTCGTATGGGAATCACCAATCAATAGAATTCGACCCTCAAAAGCATTTCCTGCGGTGGCAGTCAGAATCATGATGAATATCAAAACAATTTTTTTCATTTTGATTCCCCCCTAATCAAAACTGATGAACTAGTTCCAGTTCACTTTTACTTCTACGTTTGCACCTTCAGCGCGACGAAGTTTGATGTGCCCATTTTTGCGGCCGTACTCAAAGATGTCTCGAGTGACTTCGACATCTTGTTTACAGTATTGAATGATTTTATCGATTTCTCCGGATTTCCACCATTCCACGGCCATCAAACCGTCCGCAGATTTACCGGCATTCAGGGTACCCTGTGCAATGGTTTCCAGTTTTAAGAATTTTTGACGGGTCAAGGTTTGGACGTCGTACATGATGTCGAAGACATCCAAGCGAGAAAGGTTCAATCCATAGGCTTCTAGAATGATCAAATCGAAGCCGCGGATATTGTAACCAATGACCAGTCTGTCCTCACACAAGTCATTGAGTTTCGAGATCTCATTTTCCTTAAAGACCAGCATTTGATTGGTTTTGCTGTCCCAGGCACAGGCAATGGAAATTTTCAGCTGGTTAACGTTTCCCCAACCACCAACATCTTGAACCAGATTTTGAGTTTCAAGGTCGACTACCAGGTAGTGTCTGTTCTTCAGAAACAAGCTTGAGGGAACCACGTCTTCAGAGAAGGGCACGGCATTCAAGTGTTTCCAATAGCTAGGATTAAGTCTGACGCGAAGTTTGTCTTGGTCCGCCATAATGAGGCTTAAGATTTGATCGAATCATTTCAATTGTCAAGCATGCGGGAAATGGGCTAAAATATGCGTCATTATGAAAGCTTACTCTTCAGTGCGTTTGTTTAAAAATCCATTACTGGAAGCCCTGACCCACGTTCATCCTAGTCTTCCATTTTTGATCTGGATTCCAGTGGTTTTTTATTTTGCAGCCCAAGGGTTTTCTAAAACAGACTTATCTGTATTTTCGAATCTATCCTTGATCGGGTTCGGTATCGTTTTCTGGACTTTAACTGAATATGCTATGCACAGATATGTCTTTCATTTTGAAGCAAAGTCAAAAGCAGGCAAATACCTCGTGTTTTTATTTCATGGAATTCACCATGATGATCCCCAGGATCCTACCCGTTTGGTAATGCCCCCAGTGGTTTCGATTTTTCTTGGCTTTTTGTTTTATTCACTTTTCAAATTGGTGATGGGACCGCAAGCCTGCATGCCATTTTTTTCAGGATTTATCGCAGGTTATCTCGTTTATGATTACATCCACTTTGCGACCCACCACTTTATGTTCAAGGGAAAATGGTTCAAAACTCTGAAAGAGAACCACATGAAGCACCATTTTCTGGCTAAACAGGGTAAATGGGGTGTGAGTTCTCCATTTTGGGACTATATTTTTGGGTCGTTTAAGCAGGAATAAGACTCTTTAAATTCTGCGTGACTCCGATCAAAAAATCGTGTTAAACAGGTAATTCCTCGAAAGGAAAATATTTTATGGTAAAAATTCGTCTTCAGCGTTTGGGCGCAAAGAAAAGGCCTCAATTCATGATTGTCGCTATCTCAGAAGGATCTAAACGTGACGGTAAGTTCTTTGAAAAACTCGGATATTATTATCCAAAAGCAGAAAAAGCTGCTGACAAAGTAAAGCTCGACAAAGAAAAGTTTGAAGCCTGGATCAAAAAAGGTGCTCAAATGTCTTTGACTGTTGAGCAAGTATTCAAAACTTTGAAAGCATAATGAGCAACGGCGAACTGGCCAAGATGATCGAAGTGATCGCCAAGGCTCTGGTTGATGATCCCCAAGAAGTAACTGCAGAAGAAAAATTGGGTGAAAATACCATCGTGATCGCCCTCAAAGTTGCCAAGACCGATATAGGCAAAATTATCGGTAAAGAAGGAAAGACAGCGAAAGCAATTCGCACCATTCTTCTCGGAGCGGCAACTAAGTTGAAATGCAGGGCTGTTTTGGAGATTGTCGAGTAATCGTTCCGTTACATTGCTAATTTTAAAAAAAAGCCGGGGTTTCTCGGCTTTTTTGTTTTTAACTGATGATAGTGACATGATGAAAACGCTAAAAAAAATTCATTACCTTTCCTTGTTCCCGGAAGCGATCCGGAAGGGGTTGGATCATAGTCTCATGGCGAAGGCTCAAAGTTCGGGTACCGTAAGCCTCAACTTTGTTCAGATTCGGGATTTTTCCAAAGATAAGCATAAAACAGTGGATGATGTTGTCTATGGCGGAGGGGCCGGCATGTTGATCAAGGCTCCTGTGCTGGTGGATGCATGGAGCTCTGTCAGTTCTCTGGAAAAAAAGAATCTGCCTCATGGTCAGCGACCTTATACGATCCTACTTTCACCCCAGGGAAAATGTTTAACCCAAGAGTATGCAAAAAAGCTGGTTACTACCCATGAGGAAATCATCTTGGTCTGCGGTCATTACGAGGGTGTCGATGAGCGTTTCATTGATTTATGCGTCGATGAAGAGATGTCCATTGGGGATTACATTCTAACGGGCGGTGAGCTTGCAGCCATGGTCGTTAGTGATGTTTTGATTCGATTGATCCCGGGTACGGTTGGAAATGAGGATTCGATCACCAGTGACAGTCTTGAAGACGGGCTTTTGAAGGCTCCTCAATATACTCGCCCAAGGGAATTCATGGGCCTTGAGGTTCCGGAAGTGCTTTTAAGCGGAAACCATCAAGCAATCGCGGAATGGCGAAAAAAAGAATCAATCAGCCGGACTTTGAAAAAAAGACCTGATCTTTACGCAAAAAAGATGGGGGATTCCTAGGGTGACTCTCCACGTGAAAAAGCATAAAACCGTGGTAGTTCTCTTGCATCACCCGGTGACCAACCGCAAGGGGGAGCTCACGACCACGTCTATTACCAACATGGATCTTCACGATATCTCCCGAACCTGTCGTACCTATGAAATTGACCATTATTTTCTCGTATCTCCCATTTTGGAGCAGCATGAACTGGTGGCAACCATCATCGGGCATTGGAAGCAAGGTGTTCAGTCTGAGTGGCATCCAGACCGAGCAGAGGCATTGAGTAGGGTTGAGCTGGCTAGTTCATTTGAAGAGGTGAAAGCCAAGCTGAAGGGGCTTTATCCTGAGATGGCGCTGGAAGTAGCCATGCCGGACGCTCGGGTATTACCCCAGCAACTCGATTACCCTCAGATTCGGGATCGGTGGGCCCAAGAGACCGTTTCTGGCGTAAAAATCCTTGTTTTTGGGACAGGTTGGGGAATTGCCCCTGAGTTTTTTCAGGAGGTTCAAACCTTTTTGGCCCCCATTTACGGTCCTATGGGCGAATCGGGCTATAATCATCTCTCAGTAAGGTCGGCGGCAGCAATTGTTTTAGATCGTTTGTTTT
>CAZZLF010000206.1:0-4272 GCA_964654965.1 uncultured Bdellovibrio sp. | reverse complement strand
CCGAACATCTACACACTTTTGGGTGTGCATCCGGTAAATCAAAAAATTACTAAAGAAGAAATTGTTGAGCGTTGTGTGTTTAGCATGGTGAACGAAGCTGCTCGATGTCTCGATGAAAAAGTCGTGGAGACTCCTGCGGATGTTGATCTGGGTATGATCATGGGAACCGGGTTTCCTCCGTTCCGTGGTGGACTTCTTCGATATGCTGATTCTTATGGGGTTTCAACCATTGTGACCAAGTTGGAACAGCTGGAAAAGAAATACGGCATGCGGTTTCAACCTTCAGATGCGCTGAGAAAAATTGCTCAAAAAGGCAAGTTTTACGCATGAACTGGGTTCGGTGGGTTGCTCGTCGATACTTGAGAGCGAAAAAAAACACCCGGTTTCTCAGCCTGAGCACTTCACTTTCGATGGGCGGAATCGGCCTTGGAGTTGCGGCCATCATTGTCGTACTTTCAGTCATGAAGGGGTTCGAACTCCAGCTCAAGAAGAAGTTGGTTTCGAATGATTTGCATATTCTGGTGCAGCCTAAAGCATCTTTCAGTGGGTTTGATCAAGGAATGGTTCCCTTGGCCGGCATGGAATCTCTTCCTGCTTTTGCATCCATGCGCACTCATCCCGAAGTAAAAACCTTTTCACCCATGTTGTCGAGTGAAGTGATTCTTCGAATGGGGAGCAAGGTTTCAGGTGTGATGATGAAAGGTGTTGCGGATGACAAACTTAAGACCATCCAGGATCAACTCGTAGATCGCGCTCTTCCACAGATGCTGATTGACCGTGAAGGTGGTGAAGGTCAGCGAATGCAGGGGATTTTTGTTGGCCGTGAATTGGCGGATGATCTTGGCCTGATTCCTGGAGACATCGTCACCGCGATCAGTCCATCGTTGATGGATGGTCCATTTTCCAATATTCCCAGAATGAAGCGACTAGTGGTTGAGGGGATTTACCGTTTTGGCACTCCCGAACAGGAAATGAATTCTGTTTATACTGCATTTTCCAATATGGAGAGCTTTATTCGTCGAAAGGGATTGATCACCGAAGTGGAAATCACTTTGAAAGATGCGTCTAAGGCAACTCAATTAGTAAATCAATATCGGTCCCAATTGCCTGATCTTGGAATGAAAGACTGGTATGATCTCAATTCGAGTTTGTTTGCTTCGATGAAACTGGAAAGAATTGCGATGTTTTTGATCCTGCTTTTTACAGTTCTGATTGCCAGTCTCAATATTGTTTCCACGTTAACTTTAATGGTTCAAGAAAAAATCAAGGAAGTGACCATCTTGAGAATCATGGGATCAACCTCAAAAAACATTTCTCAAGTTTTTGTATGGAAAGGAATGTTGATCGGTGGCTTGGGGGTGGTGTGGGGATCAGGAATTGCCATAGCGGTTTGTGTTCTGCTTCGAAATTTTGAAATCATTACGCTTCCAGAGGTTTACTATGATCGAACCATTCCGGTGTCTTTTGAGTGGGAATACTTTATCGGTGTTCCATTGATTTCCTTTTTGATTGTTGGAATTGCTTCCTGGTTCCCAGCGAGAAAAGCTTCTGAGATCACTCCGATTGAAGGCATGAGAGGGTAAGTCAATGTTTACCGGTATTGTTCAAAAAGTCGGCAAAGTGATTTCAATGGAAGCAACTTCTTCCAAGTCTTTTAAGCTGAAGATGAATCAGCCATTTTCTCATCAAGATCCGATCGAACTGGGAGAAAGCATCGCTCATAATGGAGTCTGTCTGACCGTAGCAGAAATCGGCAGTGATTGGATGACTTTTGATCTTGCCCCAGAAACGATTCAATGCACAGCTTTGGGAAGGTTGCAGTCAGGATCATTAGTGAATCTGGAACGTTCACTGAGAATGGGCGATCGTTTATCAGGACATTGGGTCCAAGGTCATGTGGATGGTACCGCTAAAATCATTCAACTTGAGTCTGTTATTTTACCGAGTTCTGGGGGCGGCGGATATTATGATTTCATCATTGAATTTTCAACCCCAGATCTTTTGAGATATTGCGTAAAAAAAGGGTCAATCAGTGTCGATGGGATATCACTCACGATTCACGAAATTCGTGAAAAAACCCTTCATTTTCAAATCATTCCTCATACCTGGGAACACACGGCGCTTCCTGATTTAAAGTCTGGCGATTTGGTCAACATTGAGGTAGATCTATTAGCCAAATATGCAGAAAATTTCAGTACTCGCCCCTCGACTTCAAGCCGCAATTGAAACTCTCCAAAAAGGAGAAATGGTGATTCTCGTTGATAGTGAAGATCGCGAGAATGAAGGTGATCTTGTTCTTGCAGCTCAATTTGCCACACCTGAAAAAATAAATTTTTTAGTAAGAAAAGCCTGTGGATTAGTTTGCCTGGCTCTTGAGGCCGAGCAAGTTGATCGTTTGGGCTTACCCTTGATGGTGCAAGAAAATCAAACAGAGAGAAAAACTGCATTTACCGTATCGATCGAAGCATCCAGCGGAATCACTACTGGTATTTCAGCGCAGGACCGCGCTCATACGATCTTAGTTGCATCCAATCCCCATTCTACACGTAAAGACATCATTACGCCCGGTCACGTATTTCCGCTTAGGGCAGCTGACGGCGGAGTTTTGGAGAGAGCAGGGCACACCGAAGGTTCTATTGAACTTTGTAAACTTGCTGGACTTCAGCCTGCCGCTGTCATTTGCGAGATCATGAATGAAGATGGAACCATGGCAAGGCATTCTGACCTTCAGCAGTTTTCCAAAAAATACAATATCCCCATCATCACGATTGAAGAGTTAATCGTGTTTCAAGCTGAACAAAAAGAATACATGGAGGGCAGTGCTTCGGCGCGCTTTCCCAGTCGATACACCGTAGAGAACGGTACATCTTTACTCATTCGCAGTTTTAAAAATCCATTTACGGGTACTGAACATTCCGTTGTTTATTCGGAAAAGCTTGGTGAAAACCCTTTGGTGCGTGTTCATTCCGAGTGTTTGACCGGAGATGCATTGGGTTCGCTTCGATGCGATTGTGGAGAGCAATTGCAAATGGCGATGCGTTTGATTTCAGCTCATCCTGATGGTGGGTTGGTCATTTACCTCAAAAATCAGGAAGGTCGCGGTATCGGTCTCTGGAACAAAATGCAGGCTTATTCACTCCAGGATCAAGGAAAGGATACTCTTCAAGCCAATCTTGAACTAGGTTTCCACGCTGATCCTCGGCAATATCATGAAGCAGCGACGATTCTAAAAATGATGAATGTCAGATCGTTAAAACTACTCACGAACAATCCTGAAAAAGTAAGGCAGTTGTCCAATCATGGAATCACGATTTCAGAACGGATTCCGCTTCTGACCGAGGCGAATGTAGAAAACTCAAAATATCTTCAAACCAAGCGAGAACAGTTCCATCACTGGATTGGAGTAGACTCATGATGAATTTGGCTATAGTTGTTAGTCGTTTCAATGAAAAAGTTACGGATGGCCTTCGTGAAGGAGCAAAACGGGTAATCTCTGAAAGGCATATTCCTTCAGAGAATGTGGACTTCTTCGACGCTCCCGGAGCTTTTGAGATCCCGCTGATTGCCAAGGCATTAGCAAAGACCGGTCGTTACGATGGAGTGATTTGTTTGGGATGTGTCATTAAGGGAGACACAGCTCATTTTGAATTCATTAGTCTTGGCGCAACTATGGGAATTCAAGAGACGATGCTCGAAACAGGAGTGCCGATTGCATTCGGAGTGATTACCACCTATACCGATGAGCAAGCTGAAATTCGTTCTTCAACGAGTGGTCAACATGAACCGCACAACAAGGGCCGCGAAGCCGCTTTGGCGTGCATTGAGACGATCGAGACTCTCAGAAAAATTCGATCAAAAAAATAAACTTAGTTTAAGTTTTATTTCCTTATTGCATTAGCTTTAGAATTCAAGAGCGGAGGAAAAATACTTCTTGGCGCAGTATTGGATCGGTGTGTTCCACCGTTCGTTTCATATAAACCACCGTTCGTTCCGTATAAACCACCGTTCGTTCCGTATAAACCACCGTTCGTTCCGCTTGTTTCGCCGCACCAATTAGCAGCTCTATTTTTGCAATAATCTTCTAAACCAGAGCAGCGTCCAAAAGCTCCAGATTTACAGGTGATTTTCCAATAATTTCTGCCGTTAGGGCCCTTTGAGATTATTTCTAAATTATAGGCTTGAGCACTAGTTGAAATCGCTAAAATCATCAAAAGAAACAACTTTTTGATCATAATTTTCTCTGCGTCATTTTATCGCACATAACTTAATGAT
>CAZZLF010000205.1:0-4294 GCA_964654965.1 uncultured Bdellovibrio sp. | reverse complement strand
CAAAAACTCACCTACAAAATTGAATGTTCCGGGCAAAGATACCGAAGCCAAAACTCCAACAAACAAAAAGAAAAATAGAATCGGGTACTGTTTTGCCATACCAGAATATCCATCCAGTGTGAGGTCTTGTTTTCTTTCGGTAATGAGGTCTAAAAGATAGAACAAAACTGCACTGGTCAAACCATGACTGATGCTCAACAAAATCGCTGAAGTTCTTCCGGAATCATTCAATGAAAATACCCCAAGCATGACAAAGCCAAGATGACTAATGGAAGAATACGAAAGTAAGGCTTTTGCATCCCTGGTTTGAATTGCCAACAAAGCGGCATAGATTACCGAAATCGCTGAAAGAGCTAAAAATGTCCCCTGGTAGTGAACAACCGATGAGTAAAACAATGGGATGATAAAGCGTAAAAATCCAAATACTCCCAATTTAGAAAGAACTGCGGACATCCAAATTGTGGCAGGAGTTGGGGCATTAACATAAACTTCCTTTAGCCAACCATGAAAAGGGAACATTGGAACTTTGATTGCAAATGCCAGGAAAAATCCGGCAAAACACCACTCCATAGTAGCGCCAGAATCTTTCGCCAAAACCATCAAATCAGACAAGTTCGCCGAAAATGAACCTGTTTTCGTGAAATAAAGATAAGAGAGATAAAAGATAGAAACGAGCATGAGTATTGAACCGAAAAAGCTCATGAGAAAAAACCGAAATACAGACGTGGCTTTAGTGTTTTTACCCCATATTCCAACCATCAAGATCATTGGAATAAATACCGATTCATAGGCCAGATAAAAAACGATCAGATTAGTACTCAGAAATGCCGCATTTAATGAAAAAGAAAGAAAAAATGCCAGTGATGTAAAAAGTTTCGACTGTTTTCTATACCAGGCTCCATTCAGTCCCAATACTACAAACGAGATCAAACCACTCAGCAAAACAAACCAAACTGATGTTGAATCAAGCTTCAGACTAAGCTGAATCCCTAGATCATTCAACCAAGGAAGGGTTTGCTCTAATCCTCCTCCATTAGAAAAATTTGCACCCGAAATGATGAATATCGTCAGGAAAAACTGGAGAGCGGAAACAAACAAAGCATATATTCTTTGCGAGCTTTTAGGGATAAACCAACTGATCAAGCTTCCCAAAATTGGCAAAATCAGCAATGCGGTCAATTGATTACTATTTTCCATAAAAGATTGCTCCGTTCATTGAAATTTGAAAGATCAAGATCATCAATGCGAGGCCAATTACCATCATCAACATCAGATAAACCTGCATAGATCCCACTTGAAAGGCTTTTAAAACATTTCCCGACAATTCAACAATCCAGGAACAAAATTTAAGTGAATTTTGAACCAAAGCCTCTTCGATCCATCTTGAAAACATTTTGGCAGTATTGTTTGTTCCTTTTGCAAAGAACTTTAAATAGAAAACATCTAAACCAAGGCCACCTTCAACAAAACTGTTTGTCACTTCTTCTTTTTTAAAGTTTCGATATCGATAGAAGGAAAATCCAGCTGCAATTAATGCAACTACCACACTTACTGCCATGATCGTTTCAGAGTTTTCGTGTTTTGCACCTTCTCCATGACCAAATCCACCAACGAGAGAAAGAATACCTAAAACAATCAATGGAATCGTCATTGTCAATGGAGACTCATGTATTTTTTGCTTTTTATTCTCATCCATTCTAGCTGGGCTAAAAAAGACTAAGACCAGAAGTCTGGTCATATAAAAAGCGGTCAAAAGCGCGGACGCGATCGCCATGATGAACAAAGTTTGATTTCCATGACTTGAATTCAAAGATTCAATAATGATTTCGTCTTTTGAGAAAAAGCCGCTGAACGGAGGTAACCCGGGAATGGCCGCCCAACCCATTACGAATGTAAAAGTTGTAATAGGTAACTTTTTACTTAAGCCACCCATTTTAAAGATGTTTTGTTCCTCATGCATTGCATGAATGACGCTTCCTGCACCCAAGAACATCAATGCCTTGAAAAATGCATGGGTCATTACGTGAAAAGTACCGGCTTCAAAAGAGCCAACACCACAAGCAAGAAACATGAATCCCAATTGGGAAACAGTAGAATAAGCCAGTATTTTTTTTATGTCTTTCTGAGCGCAGGCAATTACTGCTGAGATAAATGCCGTTGTTGCACCAACCATTGCAATAACCGAAAGAACATCAGGAAGATTGATCAGAATGGGTGAAATACGGTTTAACAGGTAAATGCCACTGGTAACCATCGTCGCAGCATGAATGAGTGCAGAGACGGGGGTTGGACCGGCCATTGCATCGGGCAACCAGGTAAATAGAGGGATCTGAGCTGATTTTCCAGTGCAAGCAAAAAACACCAAAAATCCAAAGGCGGACGCAACACGGGGAGAAAGGTTTGCTTTTTGAATGACGGCCAAATCCAATGATCCCACAAATTTGTAGGCAATAAACATGGCAATTAAAAATCCAAGATCACCGATTCGGTTCATTACAAAAGCTTTTTGGCCTGCCGCTACTTTATCTACGTCTGAGCTCCAATAACCAATCAGTAGATAACTAGCTAGACCGACGCCCTCCCATCCCAAAAAAACGTGGGGCATCGATGATCCCAAAACCAAATTTAACATCATGAAACAAAAGAGGTTCAAGTATGCAAAATATTTTGCCGGACTCTCATCTTCCTTCATGTATCCAATCGAATACAGATGAATCAAAGATCCAACACCAGTAATAATCAAGGTGAACAAGAGGCTTAAAGAGTCAAGCCGTAGGGAAAAATCAAGGTGGAATGCTGAAACATTCATCCAAGAGAACAATACTTCTTCTATAACCTTTGACTCGTTCGGTAGGTTGGAAAATTGAATATAATAAAATGTGGCCACCAGGAATGACAGCGTCATCGCTGTCGTTGCTATAAATCCTGACAACTGACTGGTAATTTTTGATCCCGTTTTTTTACTCCTTAAATGGAGTATCCCATTAATAACAAAACCAATTAAGGGAAAGAGAGCAATCAAGAATACATTCATTTTAGTCCCTCAGGATCTGGATTTGATCGGAATCCGCCGTTTTCAAAGTTCTAAATAATGCAATTACAAGCCCCAGTCCTACCGCAGATTCAGCCGCCGCAACCGTCATGACAAATAGAACTGAAATTTGACCATCGAGGGCATGATGCATTTTTGAAAATGTAACAAAACAAAGATTGACTGCATTCAACATCAGCTCGACTGACATAAGAACAATCAATAGATTTTTTCTGAAAATAACTCCCATTAGCCCAATTAAAAATACGGAACAAGCTACAACTAACATCATCCAAGGTTCACTCATGAATTGCCTCCAGAATACGTGTTTTTTCTTTTGGCTAACGCCACTGTGGCAACAATTGCTCCTAAAATCAGAAATGAAACCAATTCGAATTGAAAGATATAGTCTCTAAAAAGAACTTCTGAAATCGCCTTAAGATTTCCGCCCATTTCAGAAATTTTTTCTTCGGTGTATTCTCCCTTTCCTACAATGCTATTGGTAGAATGAATGGCCCTGAGAAAAATACCGAACAATCCCAAGGCTCCCAAAGTGGTCACGCCTTTGAAAATCAGTGAAGACTCTTTTAGGTCTGTTGTTTTCTCATCCTGACCTAACAACATAATCACAAACACAAAAAGAACCATGATTGCTCCGGTATAAACCAGGATCTGAAGTGCTGCGATAAAGTGTGCCCCCTGTAAGGCATAAAGTCCTGCAAAGGAAAAAAACACTAGTACCAAAGAAAATGCCGAAGATACTGGTGTTTTTTGTAAAATGACCATTAAGGATCCCAAAATGGCGATAGTCGAAAAAACGATGAAAGCCAAAAAACTCCAGTCCATTATTTATTTCCCCTTTGTTCGAGTAAAAATTCTTTTTCGTAGACAGTTCTATTTTGCTGGCTCATTTCATAGATATTGCTTAATTTGATTGCATCTTTGGGGCATGCCTCTTCACACATTCCACAAAAACAGCAGCGCAAAGAATCAATCTCGAACTTGATCGGATATTTTTCCTTGTCTTCTCTTTCACCTGCTACGATATGAATGCATTCTGCCGGACAAACTGTCGGACAAAGCATGCAGGCAGTACAGTTTTCAACTCCATTAACTGTTTTGATATAATGTTGTCCTCTGAATTTTGGGGAATAATCCCTTCTTTCTTCAGGAAATTGAATGGTAGCACTTTTCGCAAACAGCATGTTTTTCATGGTGATGGATAGGCCACGAATAATTTCAACTAGATATAATTTATTCCAG
>CAZZLF010000204.1:0-4313 GCA_964654965.1 uncultured Bdellovibrio sp. | reverse complement strand
GTTTTAGCTCAGAGTTTTCAATCCTTTTCATTAATCCGTCGCACTCAACCATGGTCTGTCCTTTGCAAAACAGAACCACTGAACGGAGACGCTTATGCCGCAAACCGAAAAATCCACGACACCTGCACTGCAACCGACTCTGCAACCCACTCGCCCCGCTTCGTTATCTTTTGAATTTAAAGAAACACACGAACTGGTGACGCTGGTGGAGCAAGCAGCGCGACTGATTGAAGCAAAAGGTGAACACGCATTCCAAGAATTCAATACTGTCGGTAGTCCATGGCGAACGAAAGAAAAATATATTTTCGTACTCGATCGCGAAGGCAACATGCTCGTGCATCCAGATCCAGAACTTTCTGGAAAAAACAAAATCGATTTGAAAGATGTCAGCGGAAAACCGATCATTCAAGGTCTCATCGACGCAGCAACATCGCTTCCAGACAAACCTTATGGATGGTTCCATTATCAGTGGCCCGAGCCGAATGATCTGGCTCCCCGTTGGAAGAGTAGCTATGTGAAACAGGTGAAGTCCCCAATTGGAAAAAGCTTCATCGTGGGTAGTGGTGTCTACAACAACTTGATGGAACGCAGTTTCGTCACTGACATGGTCAAAGAAGCAGTCGAACAAATCGAACAAAAAGAAAGAAACGCCTTTCCCCTTTTTCACGATCAAAGCGGACGGTTCATCGCCAAAGACGCTTACGTCTTCGTCATTGACCCCAAGGGAGTTTGTCTGGTTCATCCGGCTTTTCCGAATCTCGAGGGCCATAACTTGCTTCAAGAAAAAGATTCCGAGAACCGTTTTTTTATTCGAGAAATGCTGTACGTTGCCAACATCAAAGGTTCCGGCTGGGTTGATTATCTTTGGCCAAAGCCCGGCGATAGCGTTCCTACCCGTAAATCTTCTTATGTAGAAAAAGTGAAATTCAAAGACAGCTGGCTACTCGTCGGTTGTGGAGTCTATCTCGAAAACGCACCGGTCGCGTTGCGCCCCATCCGTGGACTGACTTCGATGGAAGTGATCAAACTGGTGTACGATGCGATCGAACTCATCGCTCAGCAAGGCGAATCAGTATTTGAGGAATTCAGAAAAAAAGATTCGAAATGGTTTACCAACAACACCTACTTTTTTGTTCTCGACTCAAAAGGTACACGTAAGTTGAATGCAGCGGTTCCTCAGCTCGAAGGGCTGAACCTCGTTGATGAAAAAGATGTGCTCGGAAGACCGTATGGAAAAATGATGATGGAAATAGCGAGCAGTGCTTCGGGTGAAGGCTGGGTACATTATCAGTATCCACGTCCGGGCGAATTGTTCCCGGTTTGGAAGTCAGCGTTTTGTAAAAGAGTTACTTTACCTAACGGTGAAAAAAGACTCGTGTGTTGCGGAACCTATTTAATGCCGATGGACGAAACTCTGATTGAGGATGTCGTCAATCACGCGGTTTCCTTGATTGAAGAAAAAGGTCCCGCCGCGTTCCCTGAACTCAGAGACAAAAAGGGACCATTCAACTTCATGGACACTTATATTTTTGTGAACTCTTCTGATGCGATGGAACTTGTCAATGGAGGAACTCCTTACATGGAGGGTAAAAACATCGCTCATTTGAGAGATGCGCATGGCGTACCGTTAGCTGTGAATTGTTTTCAATCGGCGATGGAAAAAGGGAAAGCCTGGGTGGATTGCTATTGGTATCGACCAGGTGAAAATTTCGCATCCCTGAAAAAAACTTTTGTTCGCAAAGCGACATACGGAAAAGACACTTTTGTGGTGGGCTCGGGCTTTTACGTCGAGAACAAACCCAAAATCATTCACTGAGCGGTCGATAAACGGTGGGCTTGTTTGAACGGAAACTATGACTTATCATGGAAGCTGTGAAAAAAATTTCTTGGTTATTCCTCATGATTCTTTCTTCTTGCAGCAGCAGTAGTGGTTATTTGAAAACGGTTGATCATGTTGACCTTCCCCGATTCATGGGCGGATGGTACGTATTAGCTGGACGTTTTACCTTTTTGGAAAAAGAAGTTCACAACTCAATTGAGAAATACACTTGGAACGAAAAAGAAAATCGAATTGATGTCGACTTCACGTATCGAAAAGGTTCGTTTGATGGTCCGATCAAGGCTGTTCCGCAAACGGCTTGGGTTTACAACCATGAAACCAATGCCCACTGGAAAGTTTCACCTTTCTGGCCGCTGAAGTTTGATTATCTGGTTCTTGATCTCGCTGCGGACTATTCCTGGACGGCGATCGGTGTACCGAACCAAAAATATCTTTGGATCATGGCTCGCGATTGGAAAAACCCCGCACCCATCATCCAAGAAGCAACCGAGCGCTTGAAACAAAAAGGCTACGACACTTCCAATCTCGTAACCGTTCCGCATCGGTGGTAGTTTTTTTATTTCGAAATCGAATTTGGCTCACAAAAGCATAAAGCCGAATGAGGACATGTCTTCATTCGGCTTTATTACATTGTCTTTGTTAATAGAACTCTAGTTAAAACCTAGAGGTTGATCACTATTCATAAAGATTCTGATTGTAATTCCTGACCGGTTGTTCAGCCCCTGGGCGAACGGGATTGATCATACCACCTGGAACAGCCACTTTCTCTCCAGCAGGCTTGATGCCTAATTGAAGCATTTGACTTGGAGTCAATTGCACTTCTCTGACTTTGCCTTTTTCAATCACTTGATATTTGCCATCTTTAATTGCACTTAAATCTTTTTCAGGTGAATCGAAAAAAGCCGGACGAGGAGCAGACGCTACTGGAGTAACACCTGATTTTGATCGTTGATTTAGACGAACTAAACCTTGTTCTCCCTTAAACACTTCTCTTCCTGGATCAGCTCCGGCATCAATCATTTCTTGACCCGGAAAACAATTTGGGCGAAAACCAAAAAGACAGGAACCATCGTATCCGCCAAATCCAGGGGCGCAATTAGATTCGCCCCATGCTTGGACTTTAGCTTCACGAGCTTGGCACCTTGCACTCCACCATTTGGCAATTGGATTACCATAATTATAAGCGTGTGAATCCGCAGCGAAGAACAAACTGAAAACCCCAAAAAGAAACAGTTTTTTTATCATCATTCTTATCATTATACATTAAGAATTATTACACACAATACGTTTAAAATGACTGAATCGGCCCTATATTCGGTTTTGTCCCACAATATGAACAGGACCATAGCGGAATAAATTAAGTTCGTTGATGACGTGCTTTAGAATTTTTTTGTAGCTATAGATTTTGTAGCGCCATCTTTCTATCATTTCCCGCACCTGTACCAGCATCAGCCGTGACGCGCCGCTCTCTTGATGACGCGGCGTGCGCCCCTCCTATAACGACACCTGTACTTACAGGTACTAAATTTTAGTACAGATTAGTTTTCGCATGTTAATTCGTGCGCGATGAATCATTCGCTGCACAAGACAGTTAAAATTTCTGAGCAAGAGGCAAAAGAAATCGAAGAGTTTCTAATTTTGAACCCTTTGTTCGATTTTTCTACTCTCGCACGCACTGCAATCCGCGAATTCATTCGAAATCCACAAGTGAAGTTAACCGCGCTCAAATCCAGAGTCGACCTTGTGGAAAGAGAGGCGAAGCAATGAGTAACGAAGTAGAAATGCAAACGACGACTTTTGAGAATGTTATCAAGTTTCCTATCGTGGACGCAATTCACGAGTTGAAGGGGAGCATCAAGCCTCCGAGTGAAACTCCAATCTTCGATGAACTTTTTAAAGAGGCTCAAGAGTTGGACCGATTATCAAAGTACCCTTGCTCGCTCAATTACGGCATCTATCGAGATTTAGAGCTCAGATTCAAAGACCGTGCAATTAGAGGTGGGCCAGTAATGCGTACGGTGTTTAGGGTCGCAAACTGGCATCCTACTTGTCAGCAGTGCTTATACTCATTCGAAATTGATACCTACGGCCGAGGCTGCGTTCACGAGTGTGTATATTGCTACGCGAAGGCTGAGTTAACTGTGCATGGATCCTGGAATAATCCAATTCCAGTTCCAGTGGATTTTAATGAAATTCGGCGCGTGTTTTACACGGTTTTCGAAACCAACAAAAAGAATAAGTATCGCTCTATCCTGGAAAAACGAGTTCCATTACGGATCGGCTCAATGAGCGATTCATTCATGTGGAGTGACAGGAAGTACAAAGTAACTGAAGAACTTTTGAAACTTCTGAAATTTTATAACTACCCTTATGTTATTTTTACTCGATCTGATCTGGTAGCAGCTTCACCATATATTGAGTTGTTATACCCGAACCGATGTTCGGTTCAATGTAGCATGTCTTCCACGAATGA
>CAZZLF010000203.1:0-4328 GCA_964654965.1 uncultured Bdellovibrio sp. | reverse complement strand
ATGGAGGCCTTTCCCAAATCGATGCTTCGTTTTCGGGCAGCCTTTTTCATGGCAGCGCGCTTGTTTGGCAACAAGGAAGAAAAAGAAGCTGAACCCTATTACCATCAAATCATCGCTGAAACTCCTTACAGTTATTACGCGATAGTTTCCAGCGAGCGGTTGGGAGTATCACTAACGAGCCGAATCTCTTCAGATCTGATTCAAGCCCCGGAAGGGGTCGATCAATTCAACTTAACTCTCATGGAAAAAGAGGCTCTCTGTAAGTTAGAGAATTTGGTAAAAGCTAAGAAGTCCGATGGAGTTGAATTTGAGTTGGATCAATTTTCAAGACTCCGATCTTATCCAACATCACTGTTAGTATATTTGATTCGCCTTGCAAACCGCTCAGGGCAGGATTTGTCTGGATTTCGATTCGCAACAGAGATTCTTCAACGAAGAGGAGAAGCTCCGTTAAACCGCGATTTTATGGAAATGATTTTCCCAGATCGGTTTAACAAGGAGATCAACGAACAAGCTAAGCTTTCAAAAATTGATCCTATTTTAGTGCTTTCGCTCATGAAACAAGAATCAGGATTCAAGAAATCCATTCTTTCCAGTTCGGGAGCGGTGGGGTTGATGCAACTGATGCCCTTCACGGCCCTCGAAGTTCAAAAAGATCTTTATTTACGTCAGTTAAGAGAACCAGCAAAGAATATCAACGTGGGTACGAAGTACATTTCTTCACTGTTGAATGAAAAATTCAACGGCAATATTGTTTATGCCCTGGCGGGATACAATGCGGGACCGACAAAGGTTGCAAAGTGGAGAAAGGACGCAAAGCCTGAATGGGGAATGCAGGAATTTGTCGAGGCGATTCCTTATAAGGAAACCCGGGATTACGTAATGTCCATTTTGCGTAACCGGTATTGGTACCAGTACCGAAAAGGATTACCCGTTCAAAGTGTCTTTGAAGCGTGGCGTTCACCTTGATTATTTACTCTAAAAGCAGGAAACTGTGATCATGCATCGAATTCGTGAATGGGTTCTTCTTTCCGGTAGTGCCAACTTGCCTTTAGCGAGAAAAATCAGTGAACACTTGAACCGCCCCCTCAGCGAGGTCGAGATCAGACGATTCAGTGATGGGGAGATCTTTGCAGAGATCAAAGAAAATGTTCGGGGACGTTCCGTTTACGTGATTCAAAGTACCTGCGCTCCCGTCAATGATTCATTAATGGAATTGTTGATCATGATGGACGCGCTCAAACGTGCCAGTGCAAAAGAGATCAATGTCATCACTCCTTATTACGGCTATTCCCGCCAAGATCGTAAGGTTTCTCCAAGAACACCCATCAGCGCCAAGTTGATTGCTGATCTTCTTACCGTTGCAGGTGCTAATCGAATCGTTTCAGTGGATCTTCATGCAGGACAGATTCAGGGTTTTTTCAATATTCCCTTTGATAATCTCTACGCTATGCCGGTGCTTCAGGAGTATTTCACCAAATCTCCAGAATTTAAAAACATCCATTCCGATGACATGGTCATCGTCAGCCCGGACGCGGGAGGAATGTTGCGTGCACGTAGTTTGGCAAAACGCTTGAATTCCAATGTTGCCATGATTGACAAGCGACGTACGGGACCAAATGTAGCGGTCGCCATGAACATCGTCGGGGATGTACAAGGAAAAGTCGCATTAATTCTCGATGACATGATCGATACGGCGGGAACATTGACCGAAGCTGCAAATGCAGTCAAAAAAGCGGGTGCAACTCGAGTATTGGCAATGGCAACTCACGGGGTTTTATCTGGGCCGGCAGTGGATCGTATTCAAAAATCGGCAGTCGATCGTTTAATTGTGACGGACACCATTCCGTTAACGGAAGCAGCAGCAGCCTCCAATAAAATCACCCAGGTTTCAGTTGCCCCTTTATTGGCTGAAGCAATTCATCGCATTCATCATTATGATTCAGTGAGTAGCTTATTCACATGAAGCTCATTGTAGGACTCGGCAATCCAGGACCCAAATATGAACAGACGAGGCATAACATCGGTTTTTTGTGCATCGATTATCTAGCTGATCATTGGAAGGCAACAGGGCCATTTCAAAAAAACCAATCCGAATACTGGCAATGTCAGATTGATGGAGTTCAAGCGTTATTGATCAAGCCTCAGACCTTCATGAATTTATCTGGACGCTCTCTTGCTCCATTTTTTCAGTTTTACAAATGCACCCCTTCTGATGTGGTGGTGATTCACGACGAACTCGATATCCCACCCAATGAGATTCGATTTAAAGTGGGAGGGAGTAATGGTGGTCATAATGGATTGAAGTCCATTGATGAATGCCTTGGCTCCCATCAAACCGGATATACAAGGGTGCGTCTGGGGATTGGCCACCCGCGAAACTTCAACCCGAAGATGGATGTCAGTGATTGGGTACTGGGAAAGATTCCTGATGCCGATTGGGAGGGACTTCCTGATCTTTTTGAAAAAGCCCAAAAGGGGATTTCCCTGACATTAAAAGGTGAAATGAATCGAGCAATGGCTCTTTTTCACCGTAAAACCCCTTAAGATCTTGCCGGGTTGCCAGCCTTTGTTTAAGGTAAGTGCCTATGAGTTTACAATGTGGAATTGTTGGTTTGCCCAATGTCGGCAAGAGTACTATTTTCAATGCCCTGACCAATGCAAAGGCGGAAGCGGCGAACTATCCCTTCTGTACCATTGAACCGAATACGGGAATGGTCAAAGTACCGGATCCGCGTCTGGAAGATATTTCTAAATTTATTCCCCCACAAAAATTGATCCCAGCAGTGATGACTTTTGTCGACATCGCCGGATTGGTGAAGGGTGCTTCCAAAGGAGAAGGTCTGGGGAACCAGTTTCTCGGACACATTCGTGAAACCGACGCAATCGCTCACGTGGTCCGTTGTTTTGAAGACGGAAACATTGTTCACGTTGAGGGCAGTGTGAACCCGATTCGCGATATCGAAACGATCGACACCGAGCTGATTCTTTGTGACTTAGAACAAATTCTAAAAAAAACAAGCAACGTTCAAAAGATCGCCCGCACAGGAGACAAAAAAGCTCAGGCCATGATGGGTGTCATGGATAAGTTGAAGGTTGGTCTTGATGCTGGAAAAACAGCTCGTGCATGTGGTTTGACTGCAGAAGAAAAAGAGATGATTCGTGACCTTCACCTTTTGACCATCAAGCCGGTGATGTATGTGGCAAATCTTGATGAAGCATCCATCGGTAATCCTGAATCTAACCCACACTTCCTGAAGGTTTTGGAGCACGCTAAAACGGAAAATGCTCCGGTAGTTGCCATTTGTGGAAAAATTGAATCAGAAATCGCTGAACTCGACCCATCTGAAAAAATGGAATTTCTTAACGAGATGGGAATGAAGGAACCAGGATTAGCACGAGTCATTCGTGCCGGATATGATCTTCTTGGTCTTCAGACCTATTTCACAGCGGGAGAAGTTGAAGTTCGTGCTTGGACCATTCACAAGGGTGACAAGGCCCCTCAAGCAGCCGGTGTGATTCATACTGATTTTGAGCGAGGATTCATTCGAGCTGAAGTTTATCACTATAGTGATCTGATGAAATACAAGAGTGAGAACGCCATTCGCGACGCTGGAGCTCTTCGAGTTGAAGGCAAGGAATACATCGTACAAGACGGCGATATCATGCACTTCCGCTTTAACGTTTAATTTGAATTGAAGAAAAAAGAAAAAGGGAGCCTGCGGTTTGCAGACTCCCTTTTTTTATTGGGAATGGTTATTCGGTCAACTGAACGTCTCTTTTGAAGTCCTGAATAGAATCATAACGTTTTAAAGTTGATTTGTTTTGGATCAAACGCTGGTCAGCACGACCCTCGATCTTGGTGATGTATCCCACTTCATCCAAGGTGAAAGCAACGTACGAGCTGAAAGGTTTACCTGGTGAAGCATAGTTTCTGTTCAAGAGATAATCCTTCACCATGATATCGCTGTAAACTACGCGATTGTTATCCCAGGCTGCAAAGTTTCCTGAAAGATCAAGAGCAGTATTGACGATAGTGGTTTTTGTGTTCTGAACCACGCTGTATTTTTTGATGTTTGCCATGAGTACTTTTTTCGACATTTCTGGGCAGTTGCTTCCGCGATTGGAAACTTGGTGAGCCACATAAAGATCTCTATTACGAACAAAATAAAGAACAGCGGCATCTTTAGGATGACGAGAAATTTTCATGTCGGTCACATTGTTGGTGACGCTACATAGAAGATCGCTTTTGCCGATGTAAGCATATAAATCACCATCAGTGGTGCGTAGAAATTGATCGACCGTCGAATTGGGGCGTGCGTTGGTGC
>CAZZLF010000202.1:0-4345 GCA_964654965.1 uncultured Bdellovibrio sp. | reverse complement strand
GTCCATTGAACTTCAATTTCAGGCGGTCACCCAAGATCAGGCGAATGTGCACTTTAAAGCGATGCTTCTTTATTCCGTCATGGACTCAAACGAGGAAACCATCAAAAATGTTGCTTTCAAGTTCATGGACTATCGCAGCTTCATGCAGACGCTTGCACGAAGTGTGGAAGGTAGTATCCGATCTTTTGTGGCAACCAAAAGACAAGCTGAAATCCTTTCCTTGAGAAATGAAATTACTCACGCTGTTAAAGACAATATGGATCACCACCTGGCGGAATGGGGTTATCATTTGATTGATCTTCAAGTGAATGATGTCACCTTCGATGAAGAAGTCATGCGCAGCATGAGCAAAGTAGTTGCAGCCAATAATATGAAGGCAGCAGCTGAGAATGAAGGGCAAGCCTTATTGATTACCAAGACCAAAGCAGCCGAAGCAGAAGGAAACGCGATTCGAATCCAGGCCGAAGCTGAAATGAATGCAGCGATGCTGCGTGGGCAAGCGGTTGCCCGTTTTCGTGAGGAAGTGGCAAAAGGGATGAGTGCTGCGGCAACGGAAATGCAAAAGGGACAATTGGATGCATCTTTCATTTTGTTCAGCATGTGGACTGAAGCCCTGAAACAGATCAGCGAAAACTCTAACGGCAACATCATGTTTTTTGATGGTTCTATTGATGGAATGCAAAAGAACCTCAAAGACCTTGTTGCGCTCAATGCTAAAAACCTTTTTGATAAAAATTAGATCCCGTCAGAGGGAGATGTTTTCGATAAACCGCCCAACGTTGATTCTTCCGCAGCGAATCTTTCCGCTGATCACAGGATCAGCGGTACTGCATAAAGTGTTACGAATTTGTTCAGTAGATAAATGTGGATTTACACTCAGTGCAAGTGCAACAGCCCCTGAAACTTGAGGGGTGGCCATGGAAGTCCCCGAAAGGGTTTCGTATCCATGATTCAAGTAAGTACTGTAGATTTCATTTCCGGGAGCTGCAATCATCACCGTATTCACACCAAAATTGCTAAAATAGGTGAGTTGATCGTTTTGATCGCTGGCACCAACAGCAATGACTCCGGGCAAACTTGCAGGATAAGTGGGTTGATAGCTAAGATCTTCGCCTTCATTTCCGGCAGCAGCTACAAATACCACTCCTGCATTCTGAGCATCTTTCACTGCTTGAGCGAGATAGGAGCTGTAACCACTTCCTCCCCAGGATGCAGAGATTATTTTTGCACCCATTTTAACCGCATATTGAATTGCCCGGATGGCGCCATCGGTGGTGCCTTCCCCTTGTGGACCAAGAAAACGTAATGCCATGATCTTCACTCGAGGGGCTACTCCGATCACACCTAACCCGTTTTTGGCGGCCGCAATGGTTCCTGCGGTATGCGTTCCATGACCATTTTGATCTTCCGGTTCACTTTGGTTTGAGTAGAAATCATAACCATGAACATCATTTGCATATCCGTTTCCATCATGATCTTTTCCCAGATCTGATTTGGTTTCCTTCGGGTTGATCCAAAGATTATTATTTAGATCAGGATGAGAAAGATTGATTCCGGAATCAATGTCCGCGACGATGAGATCGGATGATCCTTCCGTGATTTTCCAGGCATCAGGTGCGTTCATCCTTGTTTTGGCATAATCGATTTGATCTCCGTTGGGATCCGGTGTTGATTTGATTTCGGGGGTCGGACTCGGTGAAGGAGGTCTGACCGGTTGGGGAATTTCACGAACTCTTCCTCGACCGAAATTGGCATACAAGGTGTAGTTCGGTTCACAAAATTGATTTTCACAGAGTTCTTTTTGTTTTTGCTCATCGCGAACCACTACCAGTTGTCCTTCAATCTGGGTCAATACGCCATCCGACTTAGGTGTCACGCGAGAGCAGCCAGATAAAATTGAAGTGAGTAGGGAAACGTTCAGAGTAATGAAAAGGAAAAATCCATTTTTCCGCATTAAAACCATCCTTTCCGAAATCCATTTCGGATGAAGACGTAATTAGTGTATCGAAAAACGGAGAAAAAAATCCATCAATTAATTTTTAAAAGTCGAAATCCAGCAGTTTAAATCCTTAAGGTGCTGAAACTTCTTTTAAATTAAGAACAAAGCCTTGGACAGCTGAATCAACAGAGTCGATCTGAATCATGCTGCCATCGTGGGCTTTGAGTGATCCCTTACCGGCAAACTCGGCTATTTTTTGCTTGATTTCATTGATCGATGCAGTACCCAGTTTTTGCTCATCTTTTTCACATTGTTGGTAGCATTTTTCGTTTTGTTTGATGCTTTCTGCTGCAGCCTCTTGAATCGCGTTTTCAATGAACTGGCTCGATTGTTCAATTTCCTTTTGAATGGATTCCAGATTGAGTGCGTTGACACCAGAACCACCGCAAGCGCGGCCTCTAACCATTTTGCAGATTCTTGTACTGAAATTCAGCATATTACCATCCGCTGATCCTAGTTTTTTATTCGAAAAAATTCTTTCTTGCGCCCAAATTGCTGCCGCATCTTCCATGTTGAATTTCATTCCCGATTCATTCACTTTTTCATTCTGAGAGAGATAGAGAATGACCGCCGAAGCGCTTACGTTGTTCAGACGAAGTTCTTTTTTTTCATACCTGAAATTTTTTTGCAAAATTTCGATTTTTTCAAGGTCACCACTGATGCCGTATTTGGAATAGATGCTATTTAACTGATTTTTAAAGGACTCATCTTCTTTCAGCTTTGAATTGAATTGTGTTTGAATTCCAGTAGATTTGATAAATGACTCAAAATGATCACTTTTGTTTTTGCCGATTCGGTAGGCCATTTTCAGTTCGGCTGCTCGGATCATCTTTCCGAAGATGGTTTTGTTTTTTTGGTTTTTTAGTAATTTGGCAACGACCAACATTTTTGCTTTATCACATTCCATTTCATCTAGTTTTAATTTCGCCTTTTTTTGCAATTCTATTTCTTCGTTTTTCTTTTTTTCCTCTAAGTTACTGATTTCTTCTGTCACTTCTTTTAAGTTTTTTGTTTCAAGTGCTGAAATAGTCGGAGAAGGACTTGGGGGAGGAGAATTACTGATATATTTTTTAAATTCTTTGGGTACCGAGGAGTTGTTTTTAAGAAAGGATTTTCTGGCTTCTGCTCTTGCATCCACTTCCATCAGGTATTTGGTCCAAATCACCACTTCGCCTTTGCTATTAATATCTGCATCGATCAACTTCCGGGCACGAGTGTCTTTTTTCAAGAGTTTGATATTGTCACTAGCCGTGGTGGCAGCAGCAGAAAGTTCTTGCTCGATCTTTTGTCTAATTTCTGGTTGTACTTTTGTGCCGAGAAAACTGACAGTTTTCTTTGCTTTGTCGAGTTCACTCTTGAGTTGATTGACATTTTGAGTTGCAATTTTTTCGACATCGGATGAAATCTTTTTGGATTCCAGAGTTTTTTCAATTTGGTTGATTTCATTCTCAAGGCGAGTGACGTCCTCTTTTGCTTTTTCAAAATTCATTGCATCAGTAAAATATTGTTGCAACTTATTCCTATAGAGTTTTTTTGCATCGAACCATTCGTTCTTACTTTCACGAATTGCTTTTCGCTCACTGACAACATCCTCTGCATAAGCCGGCTGGATGGACCAGATTTGGGAAGTTTGAATCAATAGATAAGTGAAAAGTAATAATGGTTTCATATGGTACGGATCGGAATATTTTTACCCCATCTTTAAAATGAAACTGTTTAATGAATGTTTAGCCATTTTATTGACGCCTGTTTTTTCGATGCTTCCTTTTTTTAGGAAGGGTAGGATTAACAGATATGATTCGTTATCCCATGGAGTTTTCAGTTCAAGTTGAGTCTAATTCTGGCATTCAAACCGTTTGGAACGCTACCGTTCCCCATCAATCCTCACTCAATGTGGCTATTCCACCTGAGTTTGAAGGACCTGGTGGCGGTTTTTCGCCTGAAGATTTTTTTATTCTAGCCACTTCGAACTGTTTTGCCGCCACGTTCAAGGTGATGGCTGAAAAATCGAATCTCACTTTCATGAAGTTGAATGTAGATGGAATCTCAACGGTAGATCGAGACTCGACTGGTCGTCCGTGGATCCAGAAAATTCTCTTCAAAGTTCGGGTAACCGGAGCGAGTGACCGAGAACGAATGGAACGGATTCTTCAAAAAGCCAGCCAGTCCTGTATTATTCTGCACTCAATCAAGTCGGAGCTTTTATTTGAATTCGAAGTCTCCTAAAACCAAAATCGGAGTCACCGGCTTTTATCCTGAACTGGTTGGAAAAGTTTCCGTATTTGATATCGACGCGTTTGATCGTGAAGAATTTGTAACCCAAACACTACCTGGCTTACAAGTCGT
>CAZZLF010000201.1:0-4362 GCA_964654965.1 uncultured Bdellovibrio sp. | reverse complement strand
GATCGTTATCGTCTTCAACAAACTGGATTTTAACCTCTTCTGCATTTTCAATCACGTGATTATTGGTCAGGATCAGCCCTTCAGAAGAATCAATCACAAAACCGGAACCTAGTCCCAAGGGAATCAATTTACCGGAATTTTTAGGAATTTTTCGAGGTGATTTTGGCGAAGGGACCATTGGTCCAGATCCATTTTCATCAAAAGATCTACCAAAAAATTCTTCAAAAAAACGGCGAAATAAATCATCTCCAGGTCCATTATTCATTCCAGGGTAACCCGGTTGAGCCGGCATCCGTTGACGAGCATAAGTGGAAATATTCACCACTCCGTTACCAGTCTTTTTGACCAGATCAGCAAATCCTCTTTCCAAATTCAGAGGTTGGGCATGAATTTCTGTTATCGAATAAGTAAAGGCAAATAAAAAAAAGATCAATCGCTTCATTGTTTTCTCCTTTAAGGAAAGTACAAAAATCGAGTGAATCAGGATGCTACTTCTTGGAAGAAGAATCAACTTGAACATAACTCATTCGCAACTGATACAACAAATGAGCCAGAAGTTGCTCTTCATCAGAAGTGCGATTTCCTTTTGTTTTTTCCTCAAGAAGGACGAGAAGATCAATATTATGCTTCGCCAACATCAAATCGGGCGGATGAGTCTCTAGGGATTGCATCGCAGCCGCCGACACGGAAAGAAAAAACGTGGTGAGATCGACTTTTGGCATTTCCATAAGTCATATCTTAGCAATTTTTAAGAAACGCTCAAGAGGGTAAAGGAAAAATGAAAGGATCCAAAAACGAAAATGCCGCGACTCGCCCTTCCAGCGATCAAAAATCAACAGCAAGGACTCCAAACGGTTAATTCTGCGAATTTCTTGGAAATTACCGGAACTTAAGCTTTCAACCATGGAAGCAACTTGTGATTCTGTTGCTGCATTGAGAAATCCTTCACTCAATAAGACTATGACGGTTTTTTGATTCTTGATCCAGAAAGATCCCACGGCACTAGGGGAAGGATGCCCCCAATATTCATACTTCACTCCCTCCAACCCAAAAGAGTTGCGGCTGCGTTCCAGGGCATCCAACAAGGGAGATGCAGTAAGAGGATAAGCATGATCACGCTTGATCACGGTATTGAATCCGTAAGAGATAACCCAGTTCGTGAACATACTTAGGGAAGACTCAACTCAGAAAGATACTCTATCGACTCTCGCTGACTTCGAACTTCCTTGATTTTCCATGAACCATCCACCAGTACCAACATGCAAAGTTTGCGTTGGGTGATCTTTGCTTCTTTTTCTTTTTCACCTTCTCGAAAAGAGAGTTCATAGGTCAAAGCAACTTCCTGATCGTTGACTTTTCTGTTTTCAAGAATTTTCAAGGCTCCGAATTTCTTCTTCGTTTCGACAAAAGCCTTCAAAAACTGTTCATCGCTCCAGACCTGTAGCCGCTGTTTGGTGTCACCAATCAGCATGTCAACCATCTTGGCCTTGTCTTCAACACCTTTCACATTAAAACTGGTCTGAACATAATTTTCGAGGGTTTTAACCGGAGTCTGGTCACCGGTATTGGAAGTGCACGCAGTGAAACCCAAACAGGCAAGGAACATATAAAATAGAACGATTTTAGGTCGCATAACCCTCTCCTTTTAAATTTTGAACAATCTTTCCGTACTGAGTGAAATGATACAGATCTTTCGGCTGAATTTGAAGTCCTAACCCCAACCAACGATCGAGAAACACCGATTTGATTCCCGCTTCTCCTTCAAATTGATGGTCACGATAACGGATCTTCAGCGGTAAATTTGCTTTTCGGATCAAACGGGTCAATTGAAAATCTTCCACATCGACTTCACTTTTTTGTAGGAATAAAAACAATCCGTAATCATCGATTTTTCGAAGGTTTGCCGGGCGCCATTCCTGATTCCAAAAAACTTCAACCTGAACTTTTGGGAAAAGTTTGGGTAGTCCCTCATACCATTTTACTCCAGGGGAATATTGAGCCCGAGAAAGTTGTCGCTCCAACCACTGAAATGAGAACAGAAAAATCAGAACACAAATTATCGCGGTGAACATTTGAAAAAAACTTCTGTCTTTCAAAGCCAAAACAAGCTGAAAGGTTAACCCGGAAAGAATCAACCAAAAATAAAACCGGGTTAGAATATAAAATCCGCGTGAAATGAGAAATACCCAGGATAGGGAGAACAAGATTCCCACGATCGCCAACTCAGGTCGAACTGGCCTAAAAACCAAGGCAAATAAAACAGGGAAAAACCCAATCAGGAACAGAATACTTTTTGGAATTCCCCATGACCAGAATCGAAACTCAAACGGCATATTTTACTCCCTGAAAGCAGATGTGATTCTTGCTACACGCAGAATTCAAATCATAATCCACAATTCCATCTTCTAGGGACAATCTGAGTTGATCTCGCATTTTCTGGATTTCATTGCTCCAAAAAAGTGAGAGTTGATGCGATTCAAATGCACGGTTCAAAATGAAATGAGACTTCCACCATAAAGATGGAGAACCGATATCCAACCAAAGATCTTCCATCCAGAAAAAGCCGACTTTTTGTTCTGCAATTTTTGGAAGAAGAACTTCTGGAACAAATTCAGCAGGAACACCGCTTTTCAAATGACTAAAAGCCTTCGTTTCAAAAACAGCCGTGCCCGTGTAAAATGGAACTCGATTTTTCTTTGATCCTGTACCCGTGATCAAGCCGGAAGATTCATCCACCAGGATCTCAGTATAACTTCCTTCCTGTTCCTGAACCGTCTGACCTTTCGCCAAGCAAAGGGTCATCTCCACATCGTGCTTCTCTTTGAGTTCAAAGTGACGTTGAGCAAGAAGATCCAGCTGGATGTTGGAAACGACATCTGCATTTAAGGCAAAAAATGGCTCGGATTTTCCCGGAATGGTTTCCAAAAACGGAATCGCTTTGCGAAACCCTCCGGCACTTCCGAGCAACTGACCACTCTCATCGCTGATCAGAATTTGAATCCCCATAGAATCGGCTCTTTTGAGAAGATATTCCACCATCTGCTTGGGATGCGCGTGTACATTCACCACCACCGTTCCAATCCCCGCAGACAACACCTGTAAAAGACTATAGTCAATACAGGGCACACCCAAGAGCGGAATCAGCGCTTTGGGAGTCTTTAAGGTAAACGGCTGTAATCGGGTGCCCAGTCCTGCAGCGAGGACCATGGCCTTAGAAATAGTAGTGATAGTAAAGAACCTCTTTCAGTTTCTTGAACTCTGGATATTTCTTCAGATTTCTACGGATATTTTCAAAAGTATTTCCGATGAATTTGAGATATGCGGGATTTCCACGACGATTTTGAAAAGATGCAAAACTTCCGATTGCCTTGAAATTCCGCTGAACCGCCATCAAGTCAAACTGGCGGCGGAAAAGAGCATGATCCTTGAACTCCATTCCCTCTTCCTTCATGCGCTTCAAGTAATATGCAATCAAATGGTCAATTTGCGAATCTTCTAACAAATAATAACTATCTTTCAATAACGAGGCGAGGTCGTATTGAGGCGGCCCCATGCGGGCATCCTGAAAATCAATCATTACAAATCGTTCATCCCGATCATTTCCGGTAATCATCAAATTCCGTGAGTGATAATCACGATGAGTAAACACAGTCGGAATGGAATCGAGTTCGGTACAGATCTTCAGAAAACCCTCTTGAATGATTTTCTGATCTTCATTGCTGATTTTTCGTTGAAGAAACTTGAAGAAGAAATGTTCCATGGTGAAATTCACTTCCCACATCAGCTTTTCCACATCGAACTTGAGTCGAAATCCTTCTACTGAATCTTTCTCTGTCTGATTCATTGCCCGGGATGGTCCGGAATAGACATGCATCCGAATCAATGCATCGATCGCTTTTTCGAAATAAGTTCGTTCTTGAAGCTCTGACTCTACTTCATGCAAACGACGAAGCAAGGTAACATCCCCCAGATCCTCGAGAAGAATCAGTCCTTTTTCAGGGTTAAAATCGATGATTCTTGGAACATCAACACCACAACGGGAAAGATGTTGCTGGACAGACAAAAAGGGCACTGACTTTCCAAGATCCGCAAATGGATCCATCGACATCACTACAAAATCATTCAAATTGGTCTTCACCCGGTAATAACTTCGAGTGCTCGCATCTCCAGGAAGTTTTTCCACTTCGAGAACGGTTCTTTCATCCTTCTGCACAAAACTTTGCAATTCCATTTCCATGTTTCTGCTTTCTCCCATTGGATTACGTCGACCTCTTCAGATTCTTTTTCATCTGTAAAAAACTATTACTTCTTACAATCGGCTGCAATGAAGGCATGAATCCATTTTTAGCCTTCTGTGCTTGC
>CAZZLF010000200.1:0-4412 GCA_964654965.1 uncultured Bdellovibrio sp. | reverse complement strand
CATGCACAAATGTTACTCGAGTTGTGGAAGATTCGCGGCATTCTTGATGTGAAGAAAATGTGATCAAAAATTTTGATCGAAAAAATTCGGATTGAGCGACACAAACTTGACGGTCAGCTGTAGTTTCTTGAGTAGGGTAATCTGGAACAAACTATTGAATTAATTGTGAGAACTCCTTAAACTTTTCTTAATAGCATTATCCAACTAAAGGAGATCTCATACCATGACCAAAGCAGATTTGATCAACATCATCGCACAGAAAGTGAACCTGCAAAACCGCCAGGCAGAAACTGTCGTGAATCTGGTGTTCGACATGATGTCTGATACATTGAAAAAAGATGATCGCATTGAAATTCGCGGGTTTGGATCATTTGTGAACCGTGTCTACGGTGCCTACGAAGGAAGAAATCCTAAGACAGGTGAATTGGTCAAAGTTGAACCCAAGCGCGTTCCATTCTTCAAGGTCGGTAAGGAATTGAAGGAAATGGTGGATCGTAAGAAAGCATGAAAAAGACAATTCTTTTGATGATGAATTGCCTGCTGTTGGCTGTTTCTTCCGCGCATGCTTCGGATGATTACGATTTCAGCTGGCTTGATCCGGAAAAGAAAATTTATGTCCTTCAGAACCGAAAGTTTCGCAAGACGGGTGGAGTCCACTTATCGGTTTTGGGAGGAATGGGAATTTCGGAACCTTACCGTCAGGCATTTCAATATCAGCCGCGAGTAGGATTCTGGTTCAATGAAGATTTTGGTTTGGAAGCATTTTATACTGGTCGATTCAACAGCCCGAATGGAACGTACAAGACATTTGCTCAAGCAGTGGTGGGAACTGGGCCATTCATTCGTGAAATTGACAGCCAGATCGGCGTCTTGCTCAACTGGGCGCCTTGGTATTCTAAAATCAATGTTTTCAACAGCATTCTTTATTTTGACTGGTACTTCAGTTTTGGTCTCGGAACCATGGCAACTGAAATTGGTCCGCGTGAAAAAAAAGATGCTCCAAACGATTGGACCTCACAGAACCTTTTTGCGATTTACTTGGGTACAGGACAGCTGTTTCATGTGTCGGAACGGTTTTCGGTGAGATTGGATCTTCTGGGACACTTTTATAGTGCAGAGATTTATGGTGGAAAACCAGGAGCTCCAGCAGATAAAGCTCTCTTTTCAAATACAAGTGTAAACCTGGGAGTAGGATTCAAATTATGAAACCCTGTTTGATTCTGGGAACGATGGCGATCGCGATATCGATGGGACAGTCTGCGAATGCGTCGTTTGCAGATGTCAAACGAGCGTATGATACTGCTCAGTATTTTTCGGCGGCAAGAATGGCCTTCAATGATGCCAATCATGCAGGCAACAAATCGGATCAAGCGTTGGCCTATGCCTGGACCACCAAAAGCTTGATCAAAGCGGGACTGGATCAATCTGCACTTTATTTTTTCTTTCGCACGATTCAAATGCAGGATAAGGCTTCTTCCAAAATCGTACTTGAAGTTGCGCCTCTTTTGATGGAAAGAACCGGACCGGATCTGATCCGAAAGTTTCTGACCCGGTTTACCCGCATTGATGATTATTCTGGTCCTGCTAAAAATGCTTATTACGTTGCCGTGGCGAAGGACAAGCTTTTGAAAGAAGATTATGCCGGTGCAGTTCAGGCTTCCGGTCAAGTCCAGAAAAGTCACTCACTTTATCCCGTTGCTTTGCAATTGAAAGCCACTGCCGAAACGATGCTGAATCAAACCGATGCGGCTCTTCGAGATTTTGCAGAATGTGCCCGCACTGCGGATCAGCGAAATGATGATTTGGATGAAGATGCAGCCGGAACGCTTCAAGACAAATGGAACACCATGAAGGAAAATGCGGCTCGAGATTTAAAGGCCCGCTGTACGGCCGGTCAGGCCCGTGTTCTTTATGAAACTGGAAAGTTCGAAGAAGCAGATCGCATGTATGACATGATTCCCAAGGCGAGTTTTGTCTGGACCGACACGCTTTTTGAACATGCGTGGAACTCGTTTGCAAAAGAGGAATATAACCGCACTCTCGGAAAACTGGTTTCTTATAAAAGTCCGTCCCTTCAGTTTGCGTTTATTTCAGAAGTGGATGTGCTGATGGCTCAATCCTATCTTTCACTCTGTCTCTATGACGATTCCAAGAAAATCATCGATGATTTCGGAACAACTTATGGAGCGGTTGCGAAAGAAGTGAAGAGCTTTGTCGACCAGAACCCTGGAGATCTTCTTCCTTATTTCAAGCTCGGACGTGAGGCGTTGTCTCAGAAACTTCATGCGGAACGAAAGCTTTTTCAATTCATGAATCGCTTTGTACGCAGCCCTTATTTTCAGTCCCTTTCGCTCTCGCTGGATCGGATTGCAGCAGAAAAAATCGCTATCCAGCGAATCGATGCTTCTCGACCAGAAACCAAAACTGGAATGAATTCAGGTTTTCCAGGTTTCCTATCTGAAGTTTTAAGCTGGCGTCAACGATCGATTGAGATGCTGGGGGGAGTGTTTATCAAGAATTCGATGATCGATTATCATCGGGTGTTGATCTCTGATTTTGAAAAGATGCAATTCATGAAGATTGATTTGCTCTCACACATGAAAAAACGATTGATGGAACCGGAAGCTGCAAGGTTTGACGAGCGCGGAAGAGGGAATCGAATTCCGGTGAGAAGAAATGATCAGATGCTGTGGAGTTTTAACGGTGAATTCTGGAACGACGAAATCGGCGACTATGTATTCGCTCTCGAGTCCGAATGCGATAAGGATGGGTTGCAATGAGATTTTTGGTGGCGATGCTTTTCTTGATTTCAGTTTCGGCTTTTGCGATGGATTACTCATCGGTTCAGACTTCGCAGGAAAAAAAGATTGAAGCGATTCGAAACGAGGAAATTCGCACCGTTAAAAGTGCGCTTTCGCTTCGCAGCCAGGAAAATCGCAAAGCAGAACTGTATATGCGCCTAGCGGAGTTGTATCTTGAATCCTATCAGGCGGATTTTTTACTCGAAGGCCGATTGCACGAGAAATCGCTGGAAAAAGATCCCAATGCAAAATTCACCCGCGAGCGAACTTTGAATGATATTCGAAACGGAATCGGTGCAGCCGAGACGATTCTTTCCTTGAATGTTGATCGTAAGAAGCTGGATCAAGTTTATTATTTCCTGGGTTACAACTACGATCAGTATGGAAACGCCGCTAAAAGCCTGGAATATTATGAAAAACTCGCTCGGGAGTATCCGAATTCACCGTTTGCTTTTGATGCCTATCGTTCCATGGGGGAAGAGGCATTCGCAAAAGGCAAATATGATGAGGCGTTGGAGTTACTGGAAAAAGGCCTGAATAAAGCGAAAGACCCTTCTCAAAAAGCAAGGATCTATCACAAGATCGCCTGGTGCTACTACCGACAAAAAAGAACGAATGATGCCATTCAGGCCATGCAAAAAGGGATCGCTTTGGCCAAGGGAGATCAGGAAAAATTTCTCAGCATTCATGAAGAAGGTTTACGCGGAATCGCTGTTTTTTATGCTGAATCTGGTCGCGTGGATGAGGCCATCGATTATTTTCAGAAAAATGCCGGCAGCGGCGTAAATGGTGAAGAAAAGCTCGTCAAAGTCCTAGAAAAACTGGGTAAAGAATATGAGCGCACAGGGCAGACGGATAAAGCCAAACAGGTTTATGGAGTATTGCTCCAGTTCAAGCGGTCCGATGACAGTTCCTTTAGAGTAGCTGCAAAAATGATCGATCTCGACATCATGAAGATGAATTTTGAAGATGCTTACGAGCGTCTTCAGTCTTTGAAAATTCCGAAATCCGATGATGTCGATACCCAAGTAGCGATTGTAAATTTGAAAAGGCAGGTTCGAGCGACAGCTGTCAATAATCATGAACGCTATCGTAAAATGGATGACAAAAAGGAAGGATTGAAGTTTCTTCATGTCGCCGACCAGTTTTACTCGATCTATCTGAATCGATTTGCGACGGAGAAATCCGAAAAGAACGAAATTCGAATGTATTTGGCCGAAGTCAAAAAGGTACTCAAGAATCCTGGAGCATCTGCTCAGCTTTATAAAGCAATCATTCAAGATCAAGATTCGAAATACTCTAAAGATGCCGCGCAACTTTGGATCGGGAGCATCTGGGATGAATTGCAGAATTTGAAAAAATCGGGTTATAAACCGGGAGATGAACCTACCGAGCTGGAGTTGGATTTTGTAGCCGCATCTGATTTGCTTGAACAATCGCTTCCAGACTCGAAAGAATCCCTAGAATCCAGATTGCGTTCTGCTCAGATTCTAGCCGTATATGCTTCCCAAAAGCAAAATACCATCCTACGTGCCTCAAAGTTGGCTAAAGAAGCACCAAGCACTCCACAAGGTTTGTTAGCTGCTCGATTGTGGTTGCAATTGGAACCGG
>CAZZLF010000199.1:0-4427 GCA_964654965.1 uncultured Bdellovibrio sp. | reverse complement strand
TATCACCACATCTTTTCGATGTTCAATGAAAGCCTGAATCATGTCCTTAAGATTGAACATTTTTGGTTGATGGTGATCGATCGCCAGAAGGGCGATACCAAAACTGTCTTGAAGTTGAGTCATTTTATAAAGTCGATTTAAGACTACTGTCGAACTTTCGTTTTTCTTAATTTCGATTACAATTCTCATTCCAGATCGGTCTGACTCGTCACGAATATCTGAAATTCCCTCAAGCTTATCGTCATTAACAAGTTCAGCGATTCTTTCGATCAGTTTCGCTTTATTGACCTGGTAAGGAAGTTCGGTAACAATAATTCTTTCGCGGTCGTTTTTAAAAGTTTCAATTTCTGTTTTTGCTCGAATCGTAATTACAGCTCTACCGGTTTTGTAGGCTAATTTTACAGAGTTGCCTCCAAATATAATTCCACCAGTAGGAAAATCTGGACCTTTGATGAAATTCATCATGGCATCCACATTCAAAGTCGGATCCTTAATTAATGCTAAAGTTGCATCAATGACTTCTCCAAGATTATGAGGAGGAATGTTTGTTGCCATCCCGACTGCAATCCCGGTTGAACCATTGACCAATAAATTTGGAATTTTTGTCGGCAATACCAGTGGTTCTTGTAAAGAACCATCATAGTTTGGACCAAAATCAACCGTTTCTTTTTCAAGATCAGACAGCAATTCGTCTGTGATTTTATCCATTCTGATTTCGGTATATCGCATGGCCGCTGGTGCATCACCATCGATGGATCCAAAGTTACCTTGACCGTCGATCAGTGGATAACGAAGAGAAAAATCTTGAGCCATTCGAACAATGGTATCGTAAACGGCGCTATCTCCGTGTGGGTGATATTTACCAATTACGTCACCAACAATACGGGCAGATTTTTTATATGCTTTATTATAAGTATTTCCCAAATCATACATTGCATACAATGTGCGACGATGTACTGGTTTCAAACCATCCCTGACATCGGGAAGAGCACGTCCAATAATTACGCTCATTGCGTAGTCAAGGTACGCACCTCTCATCTCGTCTTCGATGTTGATTTGAACTACATTTTTATTTTCTTCCATAAAACATTCCTAATTTAGTAACGGTAAATTGCTGATCCCCAGGTAAAGCCGCTTCCAAAAGCAGCTGAAGCAACCAGCATTCCTTTTTTTAATTTTCCAGCCCTTACAGCTTCATCTAAACCGATAGGAATAGTTGCTGCCGTGGTGTTTGCATATTTTTGAATGGTGTTAAATACCTTGTGCTCTGGAATATTGAACTGTTTTGCAACCATGTCGTTGATACGAATATTTGCCTGGTGAAATACGAACAAATCGATATCTTCTGCTTTTAACTGATTAGCCTCTAGTGCTTCTTGAACCACTTCTGGCATTCGCTTTACAGCGTTCATAAAGACAGTTTTTCCGTTCATGTGCGGAAATTGATAATTTTGTTTCAGTTTTTCTTCACTCACACGATCGGCACCACTGGCGCTTCCTGGTCCTGCTACCCAAAGTTCTTCAGCATATGTTCCATCTGCGTGTAAGTGGGTTGAATAGATATAGGAATCCTTTTTAGGGTCTTTAATTTCTTTTGCAGAAACGACCACTGCTCCAGCACCATCACCAAACAAAACGGAAACTTCTCTTCCAGTTGAGTTTTTTAGCAGTCCTTTTGATTGAACTTCAGCTCCAACAATCAGGATTTTTTTATACATTCCTGTTCGAATAAATTGATCCGCTATCGATAGGCTATAAATAAATCCTGTGCATTGTTGACGAACATCTAGAGCTGGAATTCCGGGTACGCCTAGTTTTTTCTGAAGAAAACAAGCGGTCCCTGGAAATTCATGATCAGGGCTCAACGTTGCTACGATCAACATATCTAATTCGGATGCGTCCACTTTTGCATTTTTTAATGCAATTTTTGCAGCTTCTAACGCTATGTCGGATGTAGAGATATCGGATCCAGCCCAGTATCGTTGCTGAATTCCTGTTCTTTGTTGAATCCATTCATCGGAAGTATCCATCATCGTCGCTAAATCATCATTTTTAATGAGATGAGGTGGAACATACATGCCGGTAGCCAGAATTTCTGATCGAATCATTTTTTGCCCCATTTCTTAAACGTCTAGGTTTTTAACTTTAAGTGCGTTTTGTTCAATGAAGTTACGTCGTGGTTCTACTTCGTCTCCCATCAACAATGAAAACACTTGGTCTGCTTGAAGTGCGTCTTCAATAGAAACTTTGAGCAAAGTTCTTTTTTCAGGATCCATGGTTGTTTCCCAAAGCTGTTCAGGGTTCATCTCTCCTAGACCCTTATATCTCTGAATATTCATTCCGTTTTTAGTAAAGTCCTGAATCGCCTCAAGAACTTCTGTCATTTTACTAAAGTTTTTCGGAGTTTGTTCTCCGAGCTTTAATACGACTTTACCGTCATGAATACCTTCAGAAGCTAAATAGTTGGTCAGCATTTCTTCATATTCGAGACTTTGTAATAAACCAGAACCTATTTGAGTTACCTTGCTCGTACCTTCCAATCGAGTTCTGATTTTAAGAGTGAATGTGCCGTCAGCTTCAGGGGTGATAGTGCCTTCGGTCACATATCCTGATTTTGCAAGTTCCGATTCAATCATCAATTTAGTTTCTTTAAGCTTTTGATCATCTCGGATCACATCGGCTTTAATACCTTTTGAAACAAGTAATTTAAGAACCTCTGGATTGGAACGTCTAGAGTGTCTTTCAATTGCTTTGATGTATTTAGAATTAGCGCGGAGAATATTCATTAATTCATCTCCAGAGATTTCTTTCCCGTTGATGACAATTTTAGCGCTATCAATTCCAGCTTTTAAAAGAAACTCAAAAAGTTCCTGCTCATTTTTGAGATATTGTTCTTTATTTCCTTTTTTAGCTCGGAAGAGGGGCGGTTGAGCAATGTAGAGGTAGCCTCTTTCGATAATAGAATACATTTGTCGATAGAAGAACGTTAAAAGTAAAGTGCGAATATGTGAACCATCAACATCCGCATCGGTCATGATAATGATTTTATGATATCGAACTTTATCAGGGTTAAAATCTTCTTTACCGATGCCTGCACCAATTGCAGAAATAAGAACACGGATCTCATCGCTTGAAAGCATCCGATCAAATCTTGCTTTCTCAACATTGAGAATTTTACCCTTAAGTGGAAGAATTGCCTGGTTTTTTCGGGAACGACCTTGTTTTGCTGAGCCTCCCGCAGAATCACCCTCTACTAGATATAATTCGCAAAGTGCTGGATCCCGCTCCTGACAGTCAGCCATTTTTCCTGGCAGTCCACCGGTATCTAAAGCTGTTTTACGGCGAGTTAATTCGCGAGCTTTTCTAGCAGCAATGCGGGCTACAGCTGAATCAATCGATTTTTGTATGACTTTTTTGATAATGCTCGGATTTAACTCAAAATACTTAGTGAGGTATTCGGTGACTACTTGGCTGACATAACCCTCGACTTCGCCGTTACCCAGTTTTCCTTTAGTTTGACCTTCAAATTGAGGCTCTGGAACCTTCACAGAAACAATTGCAGCAAGGCCTTCGCGAATGTCTTCACCTTGAAGAGATTCTTTGAAATTTTTGTTCAAACCTGTTTCAGCAAGAAACTTATTTACAACTCTGGTAAGTGAGGTTCTAAAACCCGATACGTGAGTACCTCCCTCAATGGTGTGAATGTTGTTAACGTAAGAAGAAACAGTTTCAACATAAGAATCATTCCATTGAAGTGCAACATCGACCACCACTCCATTCACTTCGCTATTCATCGAAATAACTTCATGAAGTTTTTGTCGTGTAGAATTTAAAAATTCTACAAATTGAATAATTCCACCTTCAGCAAAAAATTCCTGAACTTGAGGATTTTCAACTCGTTCATCGATTAATTGTATTCGCAGGCCTTTGTTGAGAAATGCCAGTTCTCTGAAACGAGATGCGAGAGTATCTGCACTGTATTCTAAAATTGAAAACATTTCGTGGTCTGGCTTAAAAGTGACCTTTGTTCCACGTTTGTCCGTTGACCCAATTTCAAGAAGTTTGGATTGAGGATCGCCTCGCTTAAATGATTGAGTAAAAATTTTACCCTTTTGTTTCACTTCAACTTTCAGAGATTCTGAAAGTGCGTTAACTACTGAAGCACCTACACCGTGTAGACCCCCGGAAATTTTATAGGCTCCGCCTTCTTCGTTAAATTTACCACCGGCATGTAATTTGGTGAGAACCAATTCAACTGCAGAAATTCCAGATTCATGCATATCCGTTGGAATGCCTCGGCCATCATCTTCAACAGTAATGCTATTGTCTGAGTGAATGAACACTTGAATTTTTGAAGCGTGTCCTGCCAAAGCTTCATCGACAGAGTTATCGACGATTTCGTATACAAGATGGTGAAGGCCTCGAAC
>CAZZLF010000198.1:0-4428 GCA_964654965.1 uncultured Bdellovibrio sp. | reverse complement strand
GGTTATGCTAGTATCGCACAAGTTGGAATCATGTTCATGGAAGTGGCATTGGGGTGGAATGACCTAGTGCTGATTCATTTTTGTTCACATGCGATCTTGCGTTCTTATCAGTTCCTGACTTCACCATCCGTGGTGACTCACTTTATCCGCCAACCGGTTAAAGACCAGCAAAGTTCTTTTTTTGGTTTTACCAACTTGCCAATTCTACGAAGACTTTCCATCGGAGAGTTTTTCATGGAGGAATTCTGGGTCAGGTTTTTGATTAAACCGCTAAAAACAGTTGGATCTTCCTGGCTCTTATTGGCGATTTTAGGTGGAATGATTTTTTGGATAACTGGAATTTCAGGAAATACCCCAGTTCAATCACAAATCATGATTCTTTCAGTGATTTTTTCAATCAAAGCAATTTCCAGTTCCGAGTCGAAATTGGCATTTTTATATTTGGTTCTGAGTGTTTTGATCCAAGTATACACTGGGACCTCTTTTTTTAAAGATCTGGAAGGTGTTTTCATTTGTTCGCTTGGATTGGTGCCAGGATTGATTTTTTGGTTCATGGGAACCGACTCTTCTCGATTGCTTGCCTGGTTATGTATTGCTGGTTTCCCGATTACCAGCTTTTATCTGGGAGAAGATTTACTCATTCAGTTTCTCGGCGAGTTTGGATTGGCCCCGCTGGTTTTCTTTTTTATCGGGTATGTTTTAAATGGAGTGGTAATGGCACGAATCTTTGTTCAGAATACTTGGCTTAGAACTGCAAGAGCGCTTGATTAGTGAGATCACTACTTAACTAGTCAGCCATCCTGCTTCGCGATATTCGGCGATTACTTTTTCAATTTCCAGGGCAATGAGATCTTTGTTGAGTCGTTGATTGAAGTCGTGAATAATGTTGCTTCTCATCCAGTTTCGGGAAATTTCTCGTTTGACACTTTTGCTTGATAATCCACCTTTGGTGGCATCGACTTCTTTTCTTTGAAACTGAAATGTACACTCCAGGTGGTTTTCAGTTGTTTTTAAAAATAAAACCAATTGTTCGAGCATGGTCCATTCTTTTCCCGATGGCGGGTCAAATTTAAATTCAGTGAGACCCTTTTTCCCTGCAGTAATTGACTTGAGTGGAAAACGAAAATGAGTTGAAAGTAGGTCGATCAAATCTTTTGCAATGGGGTGAGGTATGATGTTTAACCGAAGTTGTCCTAATTTTTCAATGTTCTCACCGTGTCCATAAAGAAGGTAAAGTGCTCCTGTTTTGTCACTGATGCGAGCATCAACAGCTAGCTTGAATTTCCATTCATAAGGGGCCGATGTTGATTCAAATTCTTGTAGGACGATAAAAGCATCCGGTGATTTGGTTTTTACTTTTTTATCGACACCTTCTGCAAGATAAACCAAACCTTTTGTAGCAGGCTTGGATTCGATTTTTCCTTGAATTACATCGCCTTGAGACCAAGATTCACCGTCTAAAGTGACTCTAAACTCTACTCCATTTTGAAAAGACATTCCCTTCATGCGGAAAGCCTACCGATTCGTGGTCTATTGTTCAATCCTATTGTTTTTGGATATTTAAGAATGAGCCCATTCGTGGCGACTTAAATTTGACAGAAACGGCCGATATTTTTAGTTTTTTATGTGAATTCAAGGGAAATCCAATTATAATTTAATCAGAAGTGCTGATAATTATGATGAAGCTTTTTAATTTTTTATCTTTAACATGGCTCGCTTTGCTGGCATTCATTCCTGACTCTTTTGCCTATGAAGTCGATAATTTCACTGATCGTGATTTAATCATTCGCGACTCACTAGACGTGATGAACCGTAAAGTAAACCGGATACTTTCCAAAGCAGTTGTCGAATTAGCAAAAGAGGGAACAAATGTTTGCAGCAAGGCAAAGTTAAGGCAGGAAATCCTACGTTGGATTCGTCCCGATCCAACCGGTCAGATCGAAGTCTGGCTTGAAATTACCAAAGAAGTGGACCGTGCCAAAATTGGACTTCGAAAAAGCATTTATCAAGATGTCGGATTTTTTACTGCACCCATTTTGAATTTGGTCGGACTCGGAAGATCAATTAAACTTGCCGGCCAGATTGTCGGCTCAGACAAAATCGGTCATTTTTTCATGCAGGGTCTCGAATTTTTTGATCTTGTTCAGGAGGGTAATTCGATCGAGACAGTTTTGAAAAAAAACCATGGCGAGGACGGCATTTGGGGGCTGACCACCTCGGGTGTATTTTCTTATGCCGATATAGCTGCTGATTATAGTGGCTTTCGATTTTGGAACGAACTCACAAACGGAACCAACCCGTATTTCAAGTGTGATGACAAAAAGGGGTGGACTTTGAATCGAGAGTTTAATTGGTCTGAATATGTCAATTATGCTTGGGATGAAGCGATTAATTGTTCCAGCATGCGCCCTAAAATTCAAGCCAAAGTGGATGCTTATCTCGAAAAGAACAACATGAGATGTCCGATGGTATCAGGTGCCTGCCAGAAAATTCTGGAGCTTGATCATTCTGACTTTTTCATCTCTCCAAAGTGCAAATCGGTTGCATTGATTGAATCAGCAAATCCGGATTTGAAACTTTCTTATCAAAATGAAGGAAAGCGTCCATGAGTTGTTTGAAAATGCTGATGATGTTTTTTCTTTTGCATCCGATTTTGACATGTGCAGAGCCATGTGTCTCAAAAACATCGGTATGCGATCCAAAACTTCAAACTGCTTTCAAAAACATGCAGAAACTTTTATCTGAGCAAAATCTTCCCTTTGATCATTTGCCGGATCATCAAGAGGTTTATTCCGGCAATACTAAGTATAGCGGTATTTCCTATTATGTTCCGACTGAAAATGCCCGTTATGAAAAGTTGGAAGGTTATGAGGATATTTATGTCATCTCCAATGATTATGACCCTAATAAACATCCTATGAACCGTGGATTTCTTGGAACAAGTGCGGTGATCAAGGTGGATCGATCGAAAAATCCATTTGCATTTATTTATTTAAGCAAAGAAATTCTCAGTACATACGGAAAGAAAAAAGAATTTCCTTTCAAAAATAATGTCAACGAACACCTTTGTTCTCTCAATCAATCTTGTTTTCAAAAGCTAGAACTTTTCAAAAAAGCTTCGTTGTCTTCAGAGTTTGATCAGAAAATCGTGCTCCAGTACAAGTCTCAGATAAAGAGGTTTTTTCAGGATCGATATTTAGTGGATACATATCGCGATGAGCCGGAAATTCTGAAGCAAATCGAAAAAGTTCTGAGTGCAATTGATTCCAATCCGGCGAAAAGCATTAATGAAGTTAATCAATTTATTCAGACTGAAATGAATCAAATTACTGAAAAAAAGCTTCAAGGTAGAACCAGGGACCAGTATCCCGATCGATTGGAATATGTTTCTTACAGCTCGATTTCTTCGAATACTAAAGAATATGTTGAAAGCTTTTCGCTACGAATGAAGAAAGATGCAATTCTGGAATATTGTGCTAGTGATACCAGTGAGCCCTGTAAGAATGTTCGTTTGTTGAAAGATGATCTCGATTTCTTTCAAGCTCGTCGAAAGCCTATCACTCTTAGGGAATACCTTCCTGAGTCATGATCATAGATAAATATTTTAGGAGTTTATGATTGATAAAAAAAATCAACTGGTCTCACTGGCCACGATGAAAATGCCTTTTGGAAAGTACAAAGATACGCTCTTAATTGATCTGCCAGAGCCTTATGTGGTTTGGTATTATTCGAAGGGATTGCCCGAAGGTCAGCTTGGGGAACTCCTTGGTCTTCTTTATGAAATCAAGGTGAATGGACTTGAAGATCTCGTACGAAAGCTGAAAACGAATTAAGGATTATACCAGCACGCTGGTCGGTTCCATCCCAAAGCACCATAATACACGGTCAAAACTCTGCATTCAGGCTTGGAGTAAGAAGGATTGATGCCAGGATATTGTTGGAATCGGGCCTGGTTGGCGTCGATGCGAATTTTGTAAAGACTGGAAAAGGATTGCTGAGCTCCGGTATAAGCGGCTTCTTGGGCTTTTGATAAGCTAATGTTGCGAATCGTAGTGTAGTAGCGAACGGCACATTTTCCTGCGAAATAGTCGGCTTCACCTTCAAGAGCAAAACCAGCAGGAGTGATACCGGGTTTTCGGCTTCCCAAAATATGTCCGAGTTCGTGACAAACGACGGTGACGACATCGTCGTCTTTGTTCAGATAAAGTAGGGAACTGTAATAAGTGATGAGTGGGCCATTGTTTGGGCCTAAATGAGAGGCATTTGCGTTCGGAGCCTCGCTCGTTTCATAGAATTTTAAGGCAACTTCACGGCCTAGCAATGCTCGTGCGTCTTTTTGGTGAATCGCGATAATGTCTTGAACAATTTCAACTTCAGTGGCTTTAGCCTGCGGAAGAATGGTTGCTGTAGCTATAAGAATGATGAGAG
>CAZZLF010000197.1:0-4436 GCA_964654965.1 uncultured Bdellovibrio sp. | reverse complement strand
AGTGATGCTTTTGTTAAAGCGATTCAGGACATCATCCAATCACATACAGCGCAATCAATGACGCCGTAAAATAAATGAAGATATTGGCTGATCCCTGATAATCACCGATCATTCTTAGACCAAAACAGAGAAAACCAAATAACAGCATTCCTCCCAAAAGCGCGACCGGCAGCAACCCCGGTACCATCAATGATGCAACAAAAGTCGCGGCAAGTAGGATTTCAAAAATGGCGATCTTCCAATACGAAAAGGCGATCACCTTTGGAAATTTTGCAAGGATCGACTTGTCAAACTGTCGGATAAACCATTCAGGTGTTTTCAGGCTTTTGAATTTATCGATTCCCGCAGTACCAAAAAGAATGGAAAAAATAAAAATGACAAGGAAGTTTCTACAAAGAACAAGATCGAGATTGAACATGAATCCATGTTAAACAGAAACATGTGGAGATCGAAACAGGAAACTTCGGTTTATTGTCTTTCAATCTGAATCGCAAAACGAGTTAATCCAGCCTGCTTCACCAAATCCATGACCCTGACCACGTCGCCATGTTTGGAGTCGGTGTCTGCGCTAATCACTGCCTGAGCCGATGGATTCTTCAACAGCAGAGCCTTGATTTCAGAGTCAATCTCTTCGAAGCTGACCGGCTTTTTATCAATCAGAATTCTACCCTCTTTTTCAATCACGATCGTGACTTGTTCTGAAACGGATTTTTCTCCCGATTGAGCCTTCGGAAGATTCACGCTCATTTGTTCTCGAACCAGCATCGGGGCTGTAACCATGAAGATCACGAGCAACACCAACACCACATCAACGAACGGAGTTACGTTGATTTCCGATATTGCAGAAAACTCTTCATCTCCATTTGAACTTGAACCGACTTTTCCAGCCATTGATTGATCCTTTGATTATTTGCGTGCAATAAACCAGTCACGAAGAGAATGCGCCTCAATCGTAAGGTTTCTCAGTTTTTGACTGAAAAAGTTAAATGATACGACTGCAGGAATTGCCACAAACAATCCAACCGCAGTGGCAATCAATGCCTCGGCAAGCCCCAACATCACCGCATTCATTGCAGAACCTTGTTGAGATGAAAGGATACCAAAACTCTGAATGATCCCAAGCACTGTTCCGAAAAGTCCGATGAACGGGGCGTTCGAACCCAGAGTTGCCAAAACGTTCAGGCCTTTTTCGAGTTCGATTCTCTGTTCAGAGAGATAACTTTGAACAGCTCGCTCAACTGCTTCATTGGTATTTGAATCTTTAACTTGCAATGCTTCTTGAATCATTCCTGCAATAAAAGAAGGATTTTCATTGGCCCATGTTTGCAAAGCCTTCCAGTTTTTGGTTTCAATGTATTTTTTGGCATCTTGTATTTTCGCAGTGCCTATCTTCTCTTTAAATGCTTTCTTACGATCAAACATGATCGATACAGACCAAATTGAAAGCATAAACAATACGATCAGCACGCCGCGTGCTCCCCAACCCATGAGTAGAATCCAGTTCGTCATATTCAAGTAGTTTAGATGATGTTAAAGTGCTCGTATATATGCAAAATCAGCAATTTTTTAAAAATATCTCCCAGCAAAATGAACGCCAGTCCATTGACTCCCTTTGCATCAACACCATCCGCGCCTTGTCAATTGATGCAATTCAAAAAGCAAACTCGGGTCATCCGGGCCTTCCCATGGGAGCTGCACCTTTTGGTTATGTACTTTTCCAAAAACATTTGAAGTTCAATCCCAAAAATCCTCATTTTTTTGACCGTGACCGCTTCGTTCTCTCTGCTGGTCACGGAAGTATGCTGATGTACAGCTTGTTGCATCTCTATGGTTATCCACTCTCGCTGGATGAAATTAAAAATTTCCGCCAAATGGGAAGCAAGACTCCGGGACATCCTGAGTTTGGTCACACGGATGGTGTGGAAGCAACCACCGGCCCTCTGGGACAAGGATCCGCTAATGCGGTTGGAATGGCGATTGCAGAACGAAAACTGGCAAACCTTTTGAACACCAGCGATGCGACCGTCGTTGATCACTTCACTTATTGCTTGGTCGGGGATGGAGACTTGATGGAAGGCATTTCTGCCGAAGCAGCGTCGCTCGCCGGACATCTCAAACTCGGGAAACTCATTTATCTTTATGATTCGAATGACATCTCGCTTGATGGACCAACCTCACTAACATTTACAGAAAACGTTCAAAAACGCTACGAAAGCTATGGTTGGCAAGTGATTCTCGTCCAAGATGCCGATCATGATCTGAATGCCATTGACGAAGCTCTTGCTCATGCAAAAAGAGAAACCAACAAACCTTCACTCATTATTTTAAAAACCACGATTGGATATGGTTCTCCGAACAAACAGGGAAAAAGTGCGGCTCACGGAAGTCCATTGGGACCAGATGAAGTTGCCCTCGCCAAAAAGACCCTGGGCTGGAATTTTTCAGAAAGTTTCACCGTTCCCGAAGAAGCGAAAACAAAGTTTGCTGAAGCCGGAATGCGTGGTGAAAAAGAAGAGCGGGAATGGTCTTGCACTGTTGCCGGGTATCAGGAAAAACATCCTGAAAAATATGCCCTCATGAAAAACGGGATTGAACTCAATCTTCCCAGTGATTTTATCTCGTCGCTTCCAGCCTTCAAAACAGGAGAAGACTTTGCATCCCGTGAATCTGCGGGAAAAACACTCAATGCAATCGCCTCAAAAGTGCCTTACTTTTTTGGTGGAGACGCCGATCTTTCCTGCTCCACTAATACTTTGATCAAAGACGGTGGATCTTTTGAAGGTGTGAATGGTTCAGGTAGAAATATTCATTACGGAGTTCGTGAACACGCGATGGCCGCGATTGCAAACGGAATCGCCTATCACGGAGGGCTTAAAACATTTACTGCAACATTCTTTTGCTTCACCGATTATATGAAACCTGCGATCCGTCTCGCAGCCATGAATCACCTTCCCGTTGTTCATGTTCTTACTCATGATTCGATCGGGTTGGGAGAAGACGGCCCCACCCATCAACCTGTAGAACATCTCATGGCTCTTCGAGGCATTCCAAACTTGATCACCTTTCGTCCTGCGGATGCGACCGAAGCCAAAGAAGCATGGTCTTATGCAATGAAAAGCAAGAAAGCACCGGTTGCACTGGTTCTCAGTCGCCAAAAACTGAAAACTCTGGACCGGCAAAAATACGCTTCTGAATCAGGATTAAACGAAGGAGCATACGTTTTATCTGACCGTCCAAACTTCAAAGTGATCTTGGTCGCTACCGGCTCTGAAGTGGGTCTTGCTCTCGATGTTCAGACAAAACTTGAAGAAAAAAACATTCCGGCTCGGGTGGTTTCCATGCCATCAATGGAATTGTTCTTGAAGCAAGATCCTTCATATCAAGAGAAGGTGATTCCATCTTCCTGTGCAAAGATTGCATCTATTGAAGCAGGAATCACTCTAGGATGGAAAACCATTACCGGCAAAAGCGGCCTCAATTTCGGGGTCGACAACTATGGAGCCTCAGCACCAGCGGCAAAGATTTTTGACCAGTTTGGATTGAATGCAAACTCCATCACTGAAAAGGTATTGCATTGGCTACAGTAGGACTGAGTGAAATTCGTGAATTGAAAGATTCGGAACTTCCCCAGCTGAACCAACTGGTTTCAGAGTCATTTGGTTATACGAATCCCCATACTTTTTTTGATGACTTCCCCATCTGGAAGTCTGATCAAGTGAAACGCTTCGGAATTTTTCATGAAGAAAAACTAATTTCACACACTGGGATCCGTCTTTGTAAAATGAAACTTCCCAATGGTGAACTCACTTCAATCGCCATGGTTGGTGCAGTTGCAACCATGGAATCTCACCGAGGTCAGGGACTCAGCTCTAGACTCCTGACTGAAATCTGCAAATATGCTGATGAAGAAAATTGTGATTGGACCTTACTTTGGGGATCTGAGCATGATTTTTATAAAAAATTTGGCTTCAATCTTGAGGGTGAGCAGTTTCAAGCACCACTAGCAGAGTTGGAAAACCTTCCAGAAAACTTTGTCCCAAGATTTAAAAAAGGGTGGGATCAACGTATTTTTGATTTTCTCAAAAACTCTTCATCAGGTATTGCAGTGAAAGACGAGGATTTGCCCTGGATTTCAAGCCACAAAACCGTCAACTGGTTCTATAGCGACTCTCCGTTTGCTTTTGTTGGTTTTGAACGGGGGCTAGATTTACCTCATATTATTCATGAATACGGCGGCGATCGGAAGGCGATGCTTGAGCTTTTTTCATTCGTACTGAGCCAAGACAGTGAAGCTACCTTGCTTGGGAATGAACTATCCTTGAAAAACATCGGGTTTGAAAAATCGGTGCTTCAGGAAGAATATCTTTGCCTCGCGAGGCCACATGCATCGAAAAAAAATCCAAACTGGAATGAAAATTTTTGGGTATCTGGTCTAA
>CAZZLF010000196.1:0-4462 GCA_964654965.1 uncultured Bdellovibrio sp. | reverse complement strand
AACCTTGTTTTGTTCTTTTTCGTTTTTTAATATGTCAATGGGAGCTGAATATCTTTTTCCTTGTAATGTTGCAATTAAGCGACCCGTAAGTTCACCTGCAGACACTGGAAATTTTAGGGTAGAGGCATATGTGAATAATCTTCCCTTAGCTCCAGATGATCCATTAAAATTCAAATGGGAATCATTAACCGCACCGGCAACGGCAACCTGGGTTGAGCTTTTCAGTTCGTCTGTTGAATTTACAAGAAAAATTACTGCATTGAAGTTTCCGGAGTCTACGGAATTGTTGGGGATCTCTTATCGAGTTGGCTTTTGTTATCTTGGTCCTGAAGCTACAGATAAATCTCCCTCTAAAGATTTATCTAGAGGTATTTACTATCTCGACGGAACCATTGGCGTGGGTTCTGCTGCTGATTATGTTCCGTACAACGGTTTGGTGAATGGAGTTTGTGATTTAAGAAATGGTAACACCAAATTGGCGAGAAATGCTCTTGAACTTTACCCGACTGCTCTCATGGTTGGCATGAGTTTTTCAATCACTTTGGGTGTCTTAAGTTCCAGTGGAATATATTTTTCAACGATGATCAACAGTTCAACAACAAACGTTCCTCGATATTGTAAATTCAATATTGAAGTTACCGAGAGTGTTACGAATTCCAGGCCGTATCAGGTTGATCTTAATCAGGCCCAATTTGATCTTCAGGTGTACAAGTAGGTAGTACATTCCTATTTTTTGAAATCTGATTGCGTCACTGAGATGACATGATGAGAAATGTCATTGGATTCGATATCCTGATTTCATGAGTCCTTGCCAAAGCTGTGGAGCATGCTGTGCGCGATTCCAAGTAACTTTTTACTCTGAAGAAAAAGTTCCAAAAGGGTATTCCTACCAGACGGATTTATACAAACGAGCGCTAAAATCAAAAATCGACGGTCAAGGTCGTCCACGTTGTGTCGCACTTCGCGGAGAAATAGGTTGTTATGTTGAGTGCGGTATTTATGAGCAAAGGCCTCAGCCCTGTCGTTTGTTCAAGCATTCTTTTGAGGACGGAGGCCCTCGAGAGCCCCGTTGTGATCAGGCTCGGATAGCGATAGGACTTGCCCCTTTGTCAGGTCCTAAAGATCAAAATCCCCATTTAATTGGTCAGGCATAAATTTCTCGGGAAAAACCGGTTTGTTAAAGGGGGAATGCTTGCCCGAAAGCGTTCACTTTGTTAGACTTTCTGCATGCAAAAACCTGAATTGAACGCAATTTTAAACGCTCTTCGTAGTGTAAATGATCCTGATCTTCAAAAAGATCTCGTTACTTTGAACATGATCAAAGATTTAAAGGTTTTTGATGAGGGAAGGGTTTCGTTACGAGTCGTTTTGACCACCCCGGCTTGTCCCCTCAAAGATAAAATCAAGAGTGATGTGATTGCGGCAGTGAATTCTGTTTCAGGAGTGACTGAAGTGGATGTGGTGATGGATGCAGAAGTGCGAACAGCTACTACTAGCAAAACTGTCGGCATTCCAGGAGTCAAGCATGTGATTGCCGTATCCAGCGGTAAGGGTGGAGTAGGAAAGAGTACGGTATCGGTAAACCTTGCTACTTCTCTTGCCTTAGAAGGTGCAAAAGTGGGTCTATTAGATGCCGATATCTATGGTCCCAATATTCCAACCATGATGGGTGTGACTGAAAATCCAAAGTTATACATGGATCCTGAAAAGGGTGAAATGTTTGTACCGCCAGTCAGTCACGGTGTAAAAGTCATGTCGATGGGATTTTTGATCCAAGGCGATCAACCTGTAATTTGGCGGGGGCCGATGCTTCACAATATTTTAAATCAATTTTGTACGCGAGTGGAATGGGGCGAGCTGGATTATCTCATTCTTGACCTTCCCCCTGGAACCGGAGATGTGCAATTGAGTTTGGCGCAGATGTTACCACTGACTGGTGCTGTGATTGTCACTACTCCTCAAGAGGTGGCTCTTCAGGATGTTCGGAAAGCAATCAGCATGTGGGATAAGGTCAAAGTGCCGATGCTGGGTGTGGTTGAAAACATGAGTTGGTTCACGGGTGATGATGGTAAAAAATACTTCATTTTTGGCCAAGGTGGTGGAGATTTGCTCGCGAAGAAATTCAACACCAAAGTGTTGGCACACAACCCATTGGTACCGGAAGTTCGTGAAGGCGGAGACGCTGGACGACCGATTGTGATCAAGAATCCGGAATCAGAATCTGCCAAGTCCTTAAGAGAGATGACTAAAAAAGTTGCTCAGGAAGTATCGATCCTCAGCTCCAAGGCGAATCTTTCACCAGGGCTAGAAATCGGCCAATTTTAATCCAGAAAAAAGGACTTCACCCATGATCATTGTCACCGGAGCTGCAGGATTCATCGGTTATCAAACAGCGAAGCGCCTGGTTTCAGAAGGTCATCAAGTCATTCTTGTCGATCATCTTACTTATTTTGGCCAAAGGCCAGAGCATGATGATTTGATGAAATCGCCAAAAGTTCTAAGCAAGGTCAGTCCCTACGAATTGATCGCAGCAAAAAGCGAAATCGACTTCAGTCAAGTGGATGCCATCATTCATCTCGGTGCTTGTACTGACACCACTGAGCTTCGCGTCGATTATCTGAATGAAGTGAATCTGGAGTACACTAAGTCACTGTGGAAAATAGCGACTCAGAACCAGATTCCCCTGGTATATGCCTCTTCAGCGGCAACCTATGGGGCTGGAGAACAGGGATATGTGGACGATGAATCACATTTATCGCTACTCAAACCACTCAATCCTTATGGTGATTCCAAACATCAATTTGATCTTTGGGCATTGCAGGAAGAGAAAAAGGGCAACCATCCCCCCCTTTGGAGCGGCTTCAAGTTTTTCAATGTTTATGGCTTTGGTGAACGTCATAAGACCAAGATGGCGTCAGTTGTATTTCAAGGGTTTGAGCAGATCCGTTCAACGGGTAAGCTTAAACTTTTCAAGAGCCACAAGTCTGGAATCGCAAATGGAGAGCAAAAACGGGATTTTGTTTTTGTGGAAGATGTCGTCGATGTTTTATTGTTTGCGATGAAGGGATCAATCCGGCGCGGAATTTTCAATCTAGGTTCAGGTCAAGCGCGATCCTTTCTTGATTTGGCCAAAGCAACCTTTAAAGCACTCGGTATAGATGAAAAAATTGAATACATCGATACGCCGATTGAAATTCGGGATCGTTATCAGTATTTCACTGAAGCCGACATGACCAAATTGCGAAATGCAGGTTATACCAAGCCATTTACCTCCCTCGAGATGGGGGTAACTAAAACTATTTTAAATCTTAAACTACAGTTAATTTGAGCAAAGACAGAATAAATCTGTGTGTTTATTTCGATATTCCAGTTGGTTGTGACGAATTTTCAGACGTGATTGAAGATCCGTTTTTTAAACCAACATTTTGATTGGGTGAATTTATTTAACCCTATTTAGATTTGTGGGTTGAAATCCTGACGGATTTCCGACCTGACTTTTATCTCTTCCAAGGCAATATTTTTCACCAGCTATTCGAGCATCATCTTTGTAGTTGAATTGGATATAACCATTTACGGACCAATTTAATGAATTATGACATTTGACGCTAAAAGTCCCATTGAAATTGTCGCGTATCGTATAGCCAAGTGAGAATGCGACAGTTGGGATTAAAAGAGAAATTGCGAAGAAAATAATTGAGTTTTTCATAAAAACCACTTTCTTACAATAGAGTTAATTTGTAACTTCATTATACGACAAACATATATGCTGTCAATTGTGGGTCATTGCTGACACACTTTCGTCCTTTCCTGACTTCAGTTAAAATAAACAAAGTTGGTTTAATTTAGGAATCCACCTGGTTCGAAGTCGAGAGTGAAGGATGAAGTTTTGGAAGTATATTCCAAATTTAGTTTTGTTAGTGCTGCTGACCGGCGGTTGCTCTCTTCGGGAGCGTGCCGATGTTCGCGGTATCAAGCTCAGCATCCTTGGTAATGGGGTACCATCGACCAAGATTCAAAAAAAAACAATCACAGCTGCTGAGATCATCTCTGGAATAGGGTTGAACCCCATTTCTGATCCGGTGTCGTATTCAGATATCAATTGTTTTGCAATCAATGTAACTGGGCCAGGAATGATCAAAGATCCTCGATTCAGTTGTGGAAGTACGCCTTCTGAAGTGGGAATTTCATTGGGGTTTATTCCTATCAACGAAACAGAACTGGAATTGTTGGTTCCGATTGGAATGGACCGAAAAATTCAACTCATCGGAATCAAAAGCCAAGTGGGTTGTCTCAATTTTGAAACTATATTTGCGAATCATCTTTTTGAGACGAATGCCTATTCTCATGCCTTTATTCTGGGTGAGGTGACGATTGATGTATTTGATGACACTTCTGCAACTTTGAATGCGGTATTTGATTCATCAAAAAAATTCATGGAAGCCTGCGGACAAAATCAATCGTG
>CAZZLF010000195.1:0-4463 GCA_964654965.1 uncultured Bdellovibrio sp. | reverse complement strand
CTCTAATAAACGAGTACGAGCTTCACGGGTCGTTGCATCGATCGAAACAAACTTGTTTTTATTTGGATTAGAGTGAGCGTAACCAGTGATGGATAAGAATAATACCGATATCGCCAGAATTGGTGCCAGTGAACGTTTCATGGAATGACCTCCCTGTCCCGAATGAACTTAGTGTCATTTTAATGATGGTCTTGATCAAAAATCCAGAAAGTTTTTATTAAAACTGGTTCCCGAAAACTCCGGGAACCAGATTCTAAGTTAATGATTAAAAATTAATGAAGCAAACCGCATCCACGCGTGTTCATGTCGAGTTTGCCAGCGGCGCTCAAGCAACTGTAGAAAAGATAAGTCTGCTGACCGTAGGACAATCCTTTTTTAGCAAAGATGGAACCATCAGTGGACTGCTCACAAGGATTGTTCATCGTGCACTCCTGACCATCATCGCTTCCGGTATTATTGATTCCGATTACTTTTCCGGTACGAGCGGATAAAATCGGAGATCCTGATGTTCCATGAATGGTCTTGCAACCGCCCTCGGTGTAACGAATGGAATCGTCCCAAGTGTAATCATCTTCTTTCAGTTTGAAGACGAAGCCATCGATTTCACAGGAATAACCCTTCTGCCAGTATCCAGATAGAATTTGAATCGGCTCTCCCATTCCCGGGTGTTGAGAATCCATCAACAAGGCATGAACCCCAAACTTTTTCAAAATCTGAGCAAAGCTCATCTCCACTTCATAGAGTGCGACATCGGTGCCAGTCATGGTTGCATAAAGAATCTGAGTAGAGTTCACGCTGTTTGAACTCATCGAACCGTCACGATTCAGGAATCGGAAGGATCTCTTCACTGCCTTATTGATCACTGCCTGACCTGGCTTGATAAAGCCACCAAACATGCCCATGGAAACACAGTGGCCGTTCGTCATGACCATCGCATTGTCGCTATCGTTGGAATTCTCAAAGCGAACCAATGCGCCCGAGCAATTGTCGAGTTTCACGATTCCTTCGAAATCATAATTGTCGCTCATCCCATTGAAGAACGCTAAATCTTCAGCTTTGAGTTTCGATTGAGTCGGCAAAGCGAATGCTTCGGTTTGCACGCCAAAAATTACAAATGTGAATGCAGCCAGTATGGAATTGAATTTCATAGGTCCCCCTAGCCGAATGGTGTCGAAGTTTTGACACCTTTGCAAATTATTTTGTGCGTTTTTTTACTTCAAATGATAACGCACGCTAGTCACCACAACACCCTTTCGAAACATGAGCGCTGTTTTGAGCATGAGTGCGGTCTGGTTATGAAGGAATCCTTGATACCAACGAGCCGTGACAAACTCAGGAATAATCACGGTGAGCATCTCATCTTTGGTATCTGCTTTCACTTGATCAACATATTCAAGAATTGGACGAATCAATGATCGATAAGGAGACTTGAGCACCACGAGTTTAATATCAGGAGCCCACTTATTCCAACTGAGCAACAACCTCTCAGTGGCTTTTGAGTCCAGCTCAACATAAATCGCGCGAACATCTTTAGAAATCGAAAGAGCGTATTGAGCCGCATCCATCACTCCGGGATGCAAACCAGAAATGGGCAACACTGCTGTATGACTTAGACTCGCAACGGGCGGGTGCATTCCATCCACACGAGTTGAGCCCAACTGCTCCGCAACTCCAAGATAGTGACGGCATATCTGCACAAACAACATGACCAGGAATGGAATGAACACCAAAACCATCCATGCCCCTTGGTTGAACTTGCTCACAGAAATCACCAACAAGACAATCGTCGTAGCCAATGCCCCCAGAGCATTCACGAGAAGTGCTTTTTTCCAACCCGCGTGCTTGTATTTCAAATGGTGCACCACCATTCCAAACTGAGAAAGCGAGAAGGACAAAAACACTCCAATCGCATACAGAGGAATCAAATGGTGAACATTTCCATCAAACAAAATAATCAATACAATTGCAAAAACACTCAGACCCAAAATTCCGTTGGAATAAACGAGACGATCGCCAAGACTTCCCATTTGACGGGGAAGAAACCGATCATAAGCCAAAAGAGAAGCCAAACGCGGGAATCCGGCATAAGCGGTATTCGCTGCAAGAAACAAAATCAACGCCGTTGCAAATTGAGTGAAGTAATAAAGACCGGTTTTTCCAAAAACAGTCATGGCCACCAACGAGATCACCGTTTGACCTTCCTGAGGCTGAATTCCTGCCACATGCGCGATCAAGGTGATGCCAAAGAACATGACTCCCAAAATGAGTGACATCATGAGCATCGTCGTTTTGGCATTTTTTTGAGAAGGCTCTTTGAAAATGGAAATACTGTTGGTGATTGCCTCTACTCCGGTCAAGGCAGAACACCCTGATGAAAACGCTCTCAAGAGCAAGAAAGTTGGAATCGCAGGATACGCCTCATGCAAAACGGGATGAATTTGCACCAGACTCCCCGTTGCGACCCGGTAAAGCCCCACCCCCACCATCAACAAAACTGAAAAAATAAAGAAGTAAGTCGGGTATGCGAAAATTCCAGCAGACTCGGTCACGCCGCGAAGATTCAGCACCATGATCAAACCAATCACGAATGCGCACACCAGTACCTGATGCTCTGAAATCATCGGAAATGCAGCGGTTAAATTCGCCACACCGGATGCAACCGACACCGATACGGTCAAAGTGTAATCAATGAGTAATGAGGCGCCGGCGACGAGGCCAGCTTTAGTTCCCAAATTTTCTTTTGCTACCGTGTACGCACCACCACCATTAGGATAAGCATCAATGGTCTGCCGGTAGGAAATCGTCAGAATCATCAAGAGCAACGCAATTGCACAAGCAATCGGCAAAGACCAGATTTCAGCACTGGCTACAAACCCAATCAATGGAATTAAAATTTCTTCAGTTGCATACGCTACTGAGGAAAGTGCATCGGAAGATAGAATGGCAAGCGCCTTCCATTTCGGAATTCGTTCTTCGTGAAGTTTTTCGTTCTCGAGGGGATTGCCAATGAAGAGTCTTTTAATCTGATGTAAACGTGGCATTTACGACTCATCATAGCCCAAAACAAAAAAAGCGCTAGGGGGATTCCACCACCCTAGCGCCGTAACATCTCTATTATATTAGCTTGATTAGCTGCATCCCATGCTATTACCGCAGTTCAAACAACGGTAACAAGCACCATTTCTGACCGTGGTATGACCACAAGAATCACAAGGAGGGGCATCACCCATCATTTCAGCCAACTGTCCCGAGACTGGATTAGAGGTGCCTTCTGCAAAAGGCATATTTAATTGATAATCCATCCCCGGCAATGGATTTCCGCTCTTGATCGAATCCGCTGGAGCATTGGGATAAACTTCGGATGCCGCCCCTTTTTCTGCGGTCAGATCCACCGGTGGCTTCACTTGTAGAAAATCGGTGCGCCCCAAGTATTCCATTCCAACGACACGGAAAATATAATCGACAATCGATGTCGCCAACTTCACATTTGGATGCCCGGTAACCGGACCACTCGGTTCAAAGCGAGTAAAGGTAAATTTGTCGACGAACTCTTTCAGAGGAACTCCGTATTGAAGCCCCAGGGAAACAGCGATCGCAAAACAATTCATCATCGAACGATAGGCGGCTCCCTCTTTATGCATGTCGATAAAGACTTCACCCAGGGTTCCATCTTCATATTCGCCTGTACGCAGATAAACTTTATGACCAGCGACCGCAGCTTCGATGGTAAGCCCCTTGCGTTTCGCAGGTAATCTGCGGCGAACCGGAGCAAACGTGAGTTGCTGGGCAGGAGCGGAAGCAGGAGCCGCTTCTTTTTCCAGTTTTTCCTCTTTTTTCTCGGACTTCGTCGACAGGGGTTGCGAAAGTTTACAACCATCGCGATAAAGAGCCACAGCCTTCAATCCCAACTTCCAAGATTGAAGATGAATTTCCTCAATTTCTTCTACCGTGGTTTCATTCGGTAAATTGACTGTTTTAGAAATTGCACCACTCAAGAAAGGCTGAGTAGCAGCCATCATTTTGATGTGACCCATTGGCGCAATGAACCGGTTCCCTTTTGTTCCACATTTATTCGCACAATCGAAAACAGGAAGATGCTCTGCTTTTAAATGAGGTGCACCCTCCACGGTCATGGTTCCACAAATTTTTTCATTTGCTTCTTCAATTTGAACTGCCGTCAATCCCGCATAGCTCAGGAAATTGAAGGTCATCTTTTCGTATTCATTCGCAGGAACATTCAGACGCTGAAGCAACTCATCCCCAAGAGCGAAACGGCCGAATGCATTTGAAATTTCAAAAGTACCCGGAAGATTTTTTTCAACTTTGACAAGATCAGCATCGGTGAATCCCTTAGCTTTCAAAAACTCTCGGTTCAAATGAGGAGTGCCCACCAGATTCATGGTTCCGAGAACATAAGTGATGATCTCTTTCACCTGTTCAGCCGAGTAACCCAAATTTTTCAA
>CAZZLF010000194.1:0-4477 GCA_964654965.1 uncultured Bdellovibrio sp. | reverse complement strand
CGCAGGTTCCGATTGGTGCTCATAGACAATCGCCACGAAGATCAGCAAAAGCAAAACCAAATGAATGATAAAACTCCGAGCTAAAGGCGTTTTCATTTTCATTTTTAACTTTTTACGCATAACGTTATTTTGGGTAATTCTAATCAGAACAGACGACTTCAACCCAATTCCTATCCTTGATTCAATGATCAAAGAATGATAATAATAAACCTCATTCTAATTTTTTCAACCGGAGAGGTGGCCGAGTGGTTGAAGGTACTCGCTTGGAAAGCGAGCAGGCGGTCAAACGTCTCGTGAGTTCGAATCTCATCCTCTCCTCCATTTCCTATTTTAATTTTTCCATGTCACTCGCTCCAGAGCGAAGTGATGCAAGTTTATACATAACAATATCATTGCAAACAGAGTCGAGGATCGAATCGAGAAGTTTTCAACCATCAAATCCTGAAGGATGTTGGGTAAGGCATAGATCATTAAAAACGAAATTAAAATCAATGCCAGACTCAACAAATAGTTTTTCTTCTGGGGCAATTCTATCAAATAAAAAGGAATGAATTGAATCGCATGAAATATGGGAATTAAAAAAAAGTATGTAGTTTGAAAAACGGGTATCATAAACCAGATTAAAAGTGAAAACCATGGCATTAAGGAAAGAAGATTCAATTTCTGAAAAGATTTAACAATAAAACAGGAATGAAACAGGATTAATAAAATACCGAATACCAGCAGAGCTGAATCAGGAATGACTGGAAAAGTAATTTGAAGCAAAAAAAGACGGTATTGATGATTTTGATATTTTAAGTGATTGATCAAGCCATAAATCGCCGTGAGATAGAACAAGAACCTTAAAATGCCGGTCTCATTCCTGGAAAAAGAATTTTCAGAAAGTCTTGTTACCGCACCCGCTGCCTGGGCGGAAAAATGAAATAATCCAAATAGGATCACCATAAACAAAAAATAAGGTTGAAACTGGATCAACCGCTGATCATGAAAAACCATCTCATTCACCGCCGTCAGAAGTATCAATAGAATCAGCAGCAATGGCAGAACCAGATGAGTAAAACGATATCGAAATAAAAAATTACGGCCCTTTCGATAATTTAAAAAATACGTAGCAACAAAATGGGGCTGATACAATAGAAGAGCAAAAACGCTACCCCAAAACATGGAAGAGGAATAAAATATGGAGGCGTTCGTAACTTGGGTTGATTATGCAATTAAAGAAAAGATCCAGAACAAGATCGTGAATCCTCCGAGACAGAACCCAGTCCAGAGATTATTTATTTTACTGGTGGTAACTGACATTTCAAGTATTCAGTATCTGAACCGGAAGCACTAGAAAACGTGATTTTCATCGCATTTATACCAGAAAACGAGATGCTCTCTGTAAATACACCATCGGATGGACAAGTAACCGTCCTTGATCCCATAGAGTTCACATTTCCCGTATCGGCATCAAAATCATTCGGAGTTGAATTAAATGTGGTGCTATTCAGTGAAGAGCTTAATGTGATCGTTTCTCCAGATTTACAAGTAAACTGAGGCAAACAACTTCCACAACTGGATGGCGCGTTGATTCCAAAGGCAATGGTCCATTTCTTCATTTTTTCTGGCAACCAGCTCAACAAAGTAGGTGAAACACAATTGATAAAACTATTCGCATTACCGGATGCCTTTATTCCCGTACCTAAAGTTGTCGAACTTTTGATAAAACTGAGGTCACCGATGGGTGTAGATGTAGTTTTACCTCCACAACTGGTTACATTCAAAACTAACAACAATAATCCGATTTTTTTTACTGGTTTCATCATCTCTCCTTGATTCATTAAAAATGGCATACCAACTTCTGATTGAATATAAATTTCTACACAAAACGATTAATGCGTACCCTGCCGCAAGCTCAAAAGGTCACGTTTCATAATGAAGTGATAAATCTTGCGCGGCATCCTTCTCAGAAGCCCCATGAACATTGCTGGAACCGTTGGAAAATAGAGATAAGCTTTCTTCGATAAAATCGCCCGGTAAATGGCCTCTGCCGCTTTTTCCTGATTGAGTAAAAATGGCATCGGATGTTTATTTGCCGCCGTAAACGTGGTTGCAATAAATCCCGGATGAACGCAACTCACATCAATACCCTCATGAATCAAATCCACCGCCAATGACTCACAAAATGTAGATACAAATGCTTTGCTTGCACCGTAATAACTCATTCCCGGCAAACCATTGAGACCGGAAAGAGAGCTGATCGCTACAAAATGGCCTTTTTTACTTTTTAAAAAATGCGGAAGTGCAGCCCCAAACGCATGAATAACTCCCAGAACATTCACCATCGTCACTTGTTTGCCTTTTTGAGTGTCTGGAATGACCGTTTTGGGCATATTCAAACCGGCATTGGCAATCATGATGTCGATGGAACCATGATCTGCAACAAACTGATTTACTGCCGAAACCAGAGCTCGCTCATCCGTCACGTCGGCTTGGTAGTATTTAAATCCATCCGGCAATGGGCCAACTTCATCAAGAGGTTGAAATCCACAGACTCCTACTTTTCCTCCTGCTTGCACAAATAAAGTTCCGATTGATTTTCCGATTCCCGTAGAACCACCCGTAATGAATATGTTCATAATCCTCCCCCCCGATGTACTTTAATTTCCTTCTTCGGATTGATCCAGTTCAAGATATTTCTTATCGATTTCTTTAGCTGCTTTAGCGCCAAGCTTTCTGAGATTTTCGAACTGATTGAACAAATTACCTCTTCCATCTCTCATTTTGTTAAAGGCTTCTTCGTGAGCTTGACTTGCTTTTTCAAGATTTTTTTTGACATCTTCCATGTCAGTGACAAATCCAAAAAACTTATCGTAAATCTTTCCAGCAGCATCAGCGATCTTCACTGCATTTGCCTCCTGGCGAACAAATCGCCAGATACTGGCTATCGTCTTCAATGTCGCCATCAAGGTCAGCGGAGTCACAATGGCTATTTTCTTTTCCCAAGCGTACTGCATGAGGGTCATATTCTGCCGAGGTACCGGCATATCTATAATCAGAGAAAGGGCGCCTTCGAAAGGTGTGAATAAAAAAGTAATTTCCGGAGACATCAATTGATCATTAAGATGATAGTTCTTGGCACTGAGGTTGTCGATGTGGCTCCTGACCGATTCGAACAACTGAGATTTTGCCAACTCTCGGGCTTCATCCGTGGTGGACTCCACAAACTGGGTATAGGCAAGAAGTGAAACTTTGGAGTCAATAATGATGTGTTTGTTTTCAGGTAAAAAAACAATGAAATCCGGCTGTTCAGAATTTCCCTCTTCGTTTTTTAATCCCTGTCCCTTGGCCTGAGCAACATATTCACGGCCTTTTTCAAGCCCAGAACTTTCCAGAAGTTTTTCGAGTTTGAATTCACCCCAGTTACCCTGTTTTTTTACATCACCCTTCAAAGCAGTAGTAAGATTTTTGGTTTCTTCCGTGATGGTCTTGTTCAAATTCATCAATTCATCAATTTTGGATTGAAGTGAAAAACGTTCCTTCGACTCGGTTGAGTACTTTTCATTTACGTCTTTCTTGAATTGCTCAATTTGCTCCTTGAATGGGTTCAAGATGACATTCAAGTTCTCTTGAGAGCTTTTTTTGAATTTGTCAGTTTTTTCTTCAAAAATATTGTTCGCAATCAGGCTGAAATCAGACTTCATCTGATCCTGCATTTTCTTCATGGAAGACTCGAAGTCTTCGCGCATCTTTTCGATATTTTTCTTCTGTTCTTCGAAGCGCATTTGTAAAGTTGTTTTTTGCTCTTCCAAAACAGCTTTTTCTTTTGAAAATGCATTTACTTCAGAAGTGAGTTTACGAATTTCTTCAAGGCTGTGATCCAGCTGCTCTTTACGAACAATGAGCTCTTGATCCTTGCGTCCATTCGCTAATTTCAACTCTTGAAAATCAGATTCTGAAACGTTGCCCCCTGTCTTTCGGAACAATGATTTTCCTAGAAAAATTCCCCCAACCAAAGACAGCACCGTGACCAATCCAAAAGAGACCAAAACCAACTCTAGATTCATATGACTCTTATACATTGCGCCCCATAATCCAGCACTTGAAAACTTGGAGGATTTTCGTCTCCTTAAACCCGCTAAAACTCATTGATTTCAGTTACGCAGTGGTTCAACTCCTGCAAGGTGTTTCATCTCACGAAAGGAATTCCTACCCATGAACAATACTCATTACCTTATAGCCCTATTACTGATGATTTCTGGATGCGGACTTAATACCGAAAGAGACGGCACTATCAGAGTCAATTCCTCAGAACCAAAAGCATTTAAAACAAGGTTAGACGGTGACAACCGAGATTTGATCATCAGAAATGCCTTTTTCAAGAATCAAGAATTTCATTTGCTGGATCCCAATTCAGGGGCCAGATTTGCACTCATCGGAACGACCACCAATCCTCTTCTCACCTCAACTGTAAAAAAAGGGAAAACCAGAACCA
>CAZZLF010000193.1:0-4483 GCA_964654965.1 uncultured Bdellovibrio sp. | reverse complement strand
GGTAGTGTGCCGGTACGTTCTTTAGATTTGCGCTGGAGATTTCAATGAAGTAACCGAACACGCGGTTATATTTCACTTTGAGTGAACCGATTCCGGTGGCTTCGCGTTCGCGCAGCTCGAGATCAACCAGAAACTTCTCGCCCTCGGTGGTGAGTTTGATCAAACGATCGAGTTCAGGGTCGGTGCCAAGCTCAAAAATTCCACCATCACGGGTATGTAGAGGAGCTTCTGCTTTTTGAGTGCTTAAAATGCGTTCGCAGATTTCGCTTAAATCTTTTTCGGCACGCATGAAACGATCACTAAGCGCCATCAGATTGGGTGCGCGAAAACGGGAAAGTTTCTCAGTAAACAAGAATGCGTTTTTGAGGGAAGTGCCGAGCGCAAAGGTATCACGAGGATGCGCGAGTTTTGTTGAAACGCGACCCAAGATGCGATCCAGGTCATAGACTTCTTTCAAGTTAGCGTGAATTTGGGCAGCTTCAAGGGATTCAGTCGCAAGTTCTTTTGCGGCAGCCTGTTGCGCTTGAATCGCTGCTACGTTTTTGAAGGGAGCATCCATCCGCCCGCGCAGGGTGCGTGAACCCATCGATGTCGCCGATTGATTGATGAGTGTGAAGAGGTCTTCTGAATCCAAGTGAGTGTGCGTGTGCGGTCCAACGAGCAAGCGAATGTGTTCGTGGAGCGATACAGGTTCATGAAGGTGTGAAATCGTTTCGAGTCCCTGGCTTTTCAACACGTATTGAATCAATAAAGAAAGCGCTTTTTGAGCTGCTGCTGAATCAAGAAGCGGGTGAAGCACGGCCTTGCCGTATTGTTTTTGTAAAAACGCCCCGATGTCGTGGTCAGAGATCCAGTTGTGGGGAATCTCTTCAAAAAGGGTTTGTTCTTGTTTTTGAATTTGATCAATCAGTTCGATCGGTGTTTTGCTTGAATATTTCAAGAAGTGACGAACTTGGGCGAGTGCGTTTTCAGAAAGCATTCCCTCAAGGGTGAGTGGATTTGAAATTTTCACTTCACCAGTGGCGGGTTCGAGAAGTGCGAGAATAAAGTTTTTTCCGTCGGGGGCAATCGTTCCTAAGTAGCGAGGTTCAGCCTTGCCCGTGAGTTCAAACTGTACCGCAGGACTAAACGTGCGAATGATCTGGCGATCGACAATGCCTTTGACTGTGTCTGGGTCTTGCATTTGTTCGGCAATCGAAACTTTTTTACCGGCGTTCAATAACTTTTGAATGTAGTTCGTGGCGCTGTGATAGGGAAGTCCTGCCATCGGAACGGGATTGTCGCTGCGTTTGTCGCGCGCGGTGAGAGTGATTCCCAAAATCGGAGCTGCATCGATCGCGTCTTGCCCGAAAAGCTCGTAAAAATCGCCCATGCGAAAGAAGAGCAGGGCGTCTCCGGCTGACTCTTTCAGCTTCACAAATTGTTTCATGAGCGGAGTGCTGCATTCGGGTGAATTTGGATCGAGTTTAAAAGTATTGCCCCCAATTGACATAGGGGAACAGTGATAGCTTATAAAAGAGTGTCTTAAAAGGGTGTCTGACTACTTTTCTATGCTTGGTGCATAAATCTAATGAGTGCCTGACTTCTCTAGTATGTTTAGTCGTTTTGCTTTGAAATTTGATGATCTTAATTGATCGATTATGCTTTAACATTGATAACATTATGAGCATAGAAAAGTAGTCAGACACCCTTTACACCCTTTAATAACGCTATGAGCATAGAAAAGTAGTCAGACACCCATTATGAAAAAGACAGCATTAGTCACCGGAGCATCTTTAGGGATCGGGCTTGAATTTGCCCGCATTCTCGCACAACACGATTATGATTTGGTCTTGGTCGCCCGAAGTGCCGATCGATTGAAGGAACTGGCCGAGAAAATCTTTCAAGAAAACTCGAACCGTAATCCAGGCATCAGTATTCACATTATCGTAAAAGATCTTTCGGTTCCAAATTCTGGCCGAGAAGTTTTTGAAGAATTGAAAGCCAAGGGAATCTTGGTCGATGTGCTCATCAACAACGCAGGCTTTGGCGATTATGGACTGTTTCATGAACTGAAACTTGAGCGTCAATTGCAGATGATTGATTTGAATGTTCGATCATTGACGGAGTTAACCCATCTGTTTGGAAAAGAGATGATCAAACGAGGTTCAGGTAAAATCGTGAACGTCGCATCGACCGCGGCTTTTCAGCCTGGTCCGTTACTTACTGTTTACTATGCAACCAAACACTTTGTGCTCGCATTCAGTGAAGGTCTTGCAAACGAATGGAAAGATTTTGGAGTGACCGTGACTGCACTTTGCCCGGGGCCAACTGAAAGTGGATTTCAGGAAGCGGCCAACATGGGAAGAAGTAAATTGTTTCGCCGTTTTCAATTACCGAGTTCTGCTTTGGTTGCAAACTATGGATTTCAAGCCATGAACGAAGGAAAAACCGTTGCGATTCATGGACGGTTCAACCGACTGGGAACCGTGTTGGTGAAGTTTGTTCCCAGAAAATGGTTGATTTCGATGGTAAGAAAAATTCAAGAGAGAATAAATTAATTACCAATCTACATAGTCGTAAATTTTATAACGAATGTAAGCATATCCGCCACCGCCGCCACCGCCGCTACGGGCACCACAGCTAGTATACCAGTTCGGGTTGCAGGTACCGCCACCGCTACCACCGGCTCCAAGACCACCACCATGTCCCATGCTGCAATCTGTTCCGGCACCACCACTTCCGTATCCATTGCTTCCAGCACTTCCATTGCAACTACCTCCGCATGTTGAGGCGCCTGCTCCTCCTGCCGATGATCTGCTTTGGCCTTGGCAAACCACGCTTGAAGGATTACCCGCTCCACCAGATCCGCAGTTATCTCCACCCGCATTGCCGCCTAGACCGCCAGAGCCGATCGTGATCATGCAGGTTTGGTTTGGATTTACCACGGCAGACATGGAACCACCGCCATTGGAACTGGCGCCCCCACCGTAACCACCTCTGTATATACCACTGGAACCACCACCACCACCGCCACCATAAAGGTAATCGACGTACATGCTTCCTGGTACAAAATTGCTAGCTAACACCAAAGTTCCATTGGACGTATACGATGCCGATTTTTCGACCGGAGTTGGTATTCTACATCTAAAAGTGGGGGAAGAAGTCGTGATGCCGTATTTACTTTTGAAAGTATTTTCATCAGTAATTGCACCTGTGAGTTTTCCCCCAACATAACTTCCTAAACCTGTCGTTACATCCTGATTTAAGGATAGATCAATGACTTTGTAGTTGTTGGCAATGCAATCATCAGTCGTGTTGTTCGGTTTTGTAGGGTTATTGAGTTTAAACACTTTGGTGACGGTAATGATCTCGCAAGGAGTAGTAGAAGTTCCACCATTCTGCCAAATGGCTTTCATCTGTTCTTCACATAATTTTTTACTCAACTCTTTAACGGTCGCATCCTCAATACAAATAGGATTTCCGTATTCATCTACGCCTTTTTGAAAAAGAGTTGGGCCTCCTGCCACTTGAAGGTCCTCGCATTTGTATCCACCTTGACCGTTATTCACGAAATTTGAGATCTGAGCGATCGGAATCGGTGCCGCCAGCATCGCAGAGCTGGAAACATTTTTATCTGCTACGATGGTGGTGGTGATTGGAATTTCTCCAGGAGTCGGGATCGCTTGATAAGTTGCCCGGTAAACTTTTAAGTTCGTGACCATCGGGCATTTCCCATTTTTATAATTATTGGGGTCTGTAGTATTGCAGGTGAAAACGTATTTCACTTTGACCGCAACGGGACATGCGATGCTTGCAGTGGTCACACCGGAACAATACTGGCCTTTTCTGGTATAAAATCCATCGACTCTGGTGCTCGTTTTTCCGACAAATAAAGTATCGGTCCAGTTTCGGTAATCAGTGTCGGTCGTGATTCCTTGAGCGTCTTGTGGAGTGTGAGAGCAATCATACTCACTCGCTGGTCTTGTTTGTCCAGCAGGTGGTGGAGCGGGTGCTTGAATGCATTTGTTCAAGGTTGGATTTGCCAATGTTGTGGGTAGTTGCGCTGGTGGCGGAGTAGAACCAATCTGAGCAGACGCTAAATTCGTGAATAGGATTCCTATCGTGTTTAGGATCAAACTTCTTTTTACTATTTTTTTCATGAACAGTTTCCCCTTTTTTTGTTCATCGATTCGGCTTTACTTTTAGTTTTCAAGATCACAATGTACTGGGTGGTGGCCCGACTGGATCAGGTGGCAATCCTGGATCAGGTGGCAATCCTGGCAAAGTAACAGGAACGACTTGAATGGCACTATTGTAAATACTCTGAGCATCCATCGCGGTGGTATTGATCAGGTTGTTCAGCTGAATCACCGACATGTTTTCTTCAATGTTTCGTTGCTGTTTTCTTGAGTTGTACATGTAAGCAGAAAAAGACAACGCCACGATCGACATTACGGTCATCGTTACCATCAACTCAATTAAAGACATTCCGCTTTGATTT
>CAZZLF010000192.1:0-4506 GCA_964654965.1 uncultured Bdellovibrio sp. | reverse complement strand
CGGTAAAAAATGATGCCAACGAAAAAATCACCGAATTCAGAAAGTTCAAGATCACTGAGGTGCCATTGGCCTTGGTTGAGCCAGAAAATAAAATCGAGAAGTTTTTTGAATCAGGCAGTAAACGCAAGGTTCACTTTGCTTGGACCGGAAAATCTTTAACCGGATTTTATGTATTCGAGTACGCGGAAGATCCGGGATTTAATAAAGGGTTAGTCAGCAAGCAGGTGAAGGATACTTCGATTGATGTAGTCTTCGATAATACTGATCGCCAACTTTACTGGCGAGTCAGAACGGATTTTGCCGAAAGTGCAAAGGGTGAAACCGGAGCAAATCTCTATTGGGCGATTGGCGGTGCCAAGCCCGATTTCCAAACTTCTGAAACGCGCAAGATCGAATTGCTTGCGAAGCCTCAGCTGATCCAAGTCGTTTTGGAGCCGCTAACGGTGAGAATTCAGGAAGACAAGACCGTATTTGGAGGAGTGAATGACAATTTACCAACCAATTACGGTTCGGGTTTTGTGGAGTTGACCCTTCCTCCGGTGGAAACTGCTGCATCCTATAAAGTTGAGATTTATAGAGATAAATCAGCCAAGGAGCTTTTGCTGAGTAAAACCATCAAAGCACCAATTTATCGTTGGAACTCACCAAAGCCTGGACAATATTTTTGGAAGGTTTCTTACACTTCTATTGATGGAAGTAAGAGCCCGGCCAGTGAAATTGGTCAGATCAAAGTGGAACCATCTGACAAGTCATCTGATTCCACTTCTTCAGGAAAAATAACTTATTGAAATTTGAATTTGTCCAAGACTTTTCGGGCGAGTTCAATGTGAAGGGATTCTTCTTCGGCGATGATTCTGAAGATTTCAGCAGTCACGGGATCAATTTTCAATAGTGTTTGATGGAATTTTTCTCCCGAGCTTTTACCCCAGTCTTCAGCGTTTGCCATAAAGCGGGCGAATTCACCTGCTGTCTTGCAATGATCAAATGATTTCCAGAGAGCAAGACTTTGAGCTCTTTCTGCGGGGTCCACCCCAATCGCTTTCATGCGGTTCAACAGGATGTTCAGGTGTTTTTCTTCTTCATGAGCCAGAGTGAGCCAAAGATCGCGAACTTCCTTTGGGACCTCACCAAATACTTCTGCAGCCAGACGAAAGGCCTGTACGGCTTGCATTTCTGCAAATGCCACGAATCGAAGTCGATCGCCTAGGCCTTCTTTGGTGGTAATTGCTCTTGCGGTAGGGGCTTTTTCTCCTTCTTTACTGATGATAAATGGAGACCAGTCAATGGATGCTGATGAAAAAAAATTCATGAATTCCCCATCGTCAAGATCGTATCGAACTCCTTTTCGCTAATGTTCATGCAGGAGAGTCGGGATTGTTTCAGAAGTGGAATGTTTTTTAATGCTACGGTTTTTTTGATCGTCTCGAGATCGACCGGTTTTTTCAATTTCGATACGAAACCAACGTCGATTTGAACCCAGTCTCCTGCCCGGTTTGGATCAAGATCTGGATATGCTTCTCGCATGATTTTTCCGATTCCAACAACGGCTTTTCCAATGTTGCTGTGATAGATCAGAACCAGATCATTTTTTTTGCAGGATTGAAGAACATTTCTTGCCTGAAAGTTCCGAACGCCGTTCCATGCGGTTTTCTGATCGCGCGCAAGATCGTCAATCGAGTAAACATCGGGTTCGGATTTCAAGAGCCAGTAGTTCATGTTCCTCTAGGAGATACCTTAAAATGGGAGAGGATGACAATACGGAAAGGGTCAAAATCCTGACCGTGTTGTTTTTCTGTTCAGGTCCTGAAAATTACTGGATAATACGTATTATGAAACGAAAAGCGCTCATCAATCCGATAGGAATTTGGACTTCTTTTTTGATTTTGCTCTTCACTCAGGAATCCGATGCTTCGATCACACTGTCAATTCAGAACCCGCAATATTCCAACTGGGGAGTGGCCGCTCAAGCGGTGCTCGTATCCACTGCGGTAGATCTCGAAAACCAGTTCAATGACACTTTAATGACTGCAGATAAAGCCGAATTTCTCACTCAGATTGGCAATGCAAATGCGCTCTCGACTCGCTCAATGCTTTCTCCTGGAGTGACAGATGCTGAAACAAAAATAACCGGCTCATTTAGTTTAAGCGGGGCGCTTTCTGGTGGTATTAATGTGAACTCCACATCCAATTCACTTCCGCCTGTTGGTGTTGCGGCTCAATCAGGAATCACGTTGGGGGCTAATGGAGACTATATCAAAATCTTTCGAGGATTAGACCCGAAGCGAGTGATGTATCATCTTTCCTTTTATAAAGTGGATATCGGATCTTATTTCAAAAACAGTAAAATATCATCCAAAGCGCTACAGGTATCCACTGGGGTTTCTTATCAATTATATCCAAGACGAAACTGGCTTCCTGGGATTGATTTTACCGGCATCCGACTTTCCTCTGCTTTTTCCTATGCTGATTTCAATGCTTCCTATACCACGCCGTTCACCTTGAGTTCGGGTGGAATCAGCATGGTGAGTGATGTGACCATGACTGTGGATTCAGGAGTGTTTTCTTTTTCAAACGAAGCAACAGTGGGAGTTCGTTTCCTTTATTTTCTGGATTTATATACGGGGTTGGGGATGGACTTGAATCTGGGCTCGACCAATTTATTGGGTACCAGTTCCAATGGATCGGTGAGCGCCTCTCAAGGAGGAGTGGTTGGATATAAAGCCGACGCTCATGTTAGTGGCGACGTTGGTTCAGTTTCGCCGACGACGGCACAGCTCAGGTTGATTCTGGGGACTCAGATCAATACAGGGCCGATTTCTATTTTCGCACAGGCCAATGCTTCCACTCCGAATGCATACAGTCTGAATATTGGCGGTAAATTTGGCTTTTAAGGAGCATTTTTTTTTGTGTTAAACTGAAAGAGATGAAGAAACTAGTTCCCCTTATTTTTTGCTTGGTATTGGCCGGTTGTGTTCGTTCCACAATGTTTCATCGCGATCAGGATTACATGGATGATGCTTCGGACAGTTATTATACCGATGATTCTTTTGAACGGTCCGGTGTGCGAGCAGATCGAATCAAGCAACCTAAGAAAAAAATTCTCGTTCTAGGATTCTGGAATGACACCCCGATGGGAGATGAGTCGATCGGAGTATTTGCTGCTGAAGAGTTAAAAAGACTGTTAAGCGTGAAGAAGAAGGTGATTTTTCCAGATGAAAAAACCACTACCGCTGTAACTCATGATTTTGTGGAGGGGGACCGAATTCAAACTTCACAGTTGATCCGGGAAGGAAAGCGCGTTGGTGTGAACGCGGTTGTCGTGGGAAGAATTTCAAAAATCACGTTTCGACAGGATCGTGAAGAAGTCGGAATTTTACGGGAAGCAAAAAGTGCCGTGAGTGTCGATCTCGAAATGAAAGTTTTTGACGTCGCCTCTGGAAGAGAAGTGCACCAGGCGAAGCGAAGCGGAAATGCTGCAAATATTGCCAGAATACTGTTTGATGATGATGCGCTATCCACAAAAAACGCCAGAATCGAAATTGCTAAAGATGCGGTTGCGGAAGCGATTCGAAAAATAACCGGTGAAGTAATGCTTTCTCTGGAAAAAATGGATTGGCAGGGAAGGATTGCAAAACTTTTGGGAAATAAGGTTTATATCAATGCGGGACGGGCGTCCGGACTTTTGGCAGGAGATATTCTCAAAGTAATGAGCCCGGGTGAAGAAATTGTTGATCCCATCACCAAGGCTTACTTGGGGCGTTCAGAGGGAATGTTGAAAGGCACGCTTGAAGTGAGTGAATTCATCGGTCAAGACAGTTCGATGACCTTGATTCATACTGGAGGCAATTTTCAGGAAGGCGATGTCGTACGGCTTTATTGATTCTATTCTGATTCTGTTAGTCGTTTAACTCCGGACAAGTGTACAAATAGTCTCAGGAATAGTGGTGCCCCGATATCGAGAGAGATTGCACCTGGAGTGGAAAGAAGGGGCGCACCGAACAATCTCTACGAATAAAATTACTTCAAATTTGATGGAAAGATCAGAGGCTCCACTACTAGTTGGGGCCTTTGTTTTTTTATGTTATAAACCCAGCAATGAACTGGGAAACGACCATTGAGCGCGGAATATCTTTTGCCCGTCTTCTGGAAATCCAAGAAGAGGGGTTGATGCGTTTACAGCCGGAACAAGGAAGTTTGTTGATCTTGGCTGAGTTAAAGCCCACGATCACTTTGGGCAGTCGACAAATTCACGAAAATGCCCAGTTTTTACACTTAAATCAAGTCAAAGAACTTGCCGCCCGAGAAGACATCGATATCGTTCACGGAGAGCGCGGTGGAAACGAAACCTGGCATGGTCCAGGTCAATGGGTGGGGTTTGTGGTTACTCCTCTTGAAAAATTCACCGGGGATCCCCGCGGTGTGCGTAAAGCTGTATGCGGAATTTTGAAACGCGTCCATCAGGTGGTGAAGGAGTATGACTCTGCTGCCGTAGTGGAAGAAGATGAC
>CAZZLF010000191.1:0-4506 GCA_964654965.1 uncultured Bdellovibrio sp. | reverse complement strand
CTTAGTTAACCCTATTTTTAAATATATAGCGCCCATTTAAATAAATAAATTGACTCAGTTTAAAAAGTGAGGTAAGATGCCAACACTTCACGGAGGTAGCAGTGATGTTCAAAGTCGGAGAGAGCGGCGTATATCCAGGCCGCGGTATGGTCGTCGTCAAAAGAATTGATGAGCGTGTGATTGCAGGCCAGAAGAAAACTTTTTATGTGCTTCAGGTGGTAGAAAATCAAGCTACTATCATGGTTCCTACTGATAACGTCGATAAAGTCGGTTTCCGCAAGGTAATTTCCGATCACGACGTTACTGAAGTCTATAAGATCTTGAAAAAACGTGACGTGAAAATCGACCAATCCACTTGGAATCGTCGTTATCGCGAATACACAGACAAGATCAAGACCGGATCCATTTTTGAAATTTCAGAAGTGTTGCGCGATCTTTTTTTGCTTCGCCATTCGAAAGATCTTTCTTTCGGTGAACGCAAGATGCTTGATGAGGCAAAAGCTCACATCGTGAAAGAGATCTCGATTGCGAAGAGCCTTCAGGAATCAGTGATCGAAATGGAAATTCAGCAAATTTTTGCGACCTGAGCCCCCATATTCAGGTTGTGAATCAAGAAAAACCCCTGGCTCTCACGAACCGGGGGTTTTTTATTTTCCCAACTCAAATTTCAAAACATCATCCAGCTCGCTGAACTCATACTTGAATCCTATCCGATTCAGTCCAGCAGGAACCACGGCTTGTCCTGAAAGCAATACCTCTTGCCCCATTTGTCCGAAAATCAATTTGATGACCCAGGAAGGAATGTTGAACCAATGAGGACGCTTCAGGATGCGCGCCAAAGCACGGGAAAGACCTTGTTGTTCTATGGGCTTCGGCGACACTAGATCATAAACCGGCTCAGTTGCCGATGGATTCATCAATAATTCATAAAGCGCGGCAATCACATCATCCTGGGAGATCCAACTCATCGGCTGATTGCCGGGTCCCATTTTTCCTCCCGCACAGAGTAACGTCGGCAAAGTCAATTCCTTCAAGGCTCCTCCTTTGGACGTCAACACCACTCCAATTCGGGCAATGGTTACTTTTACATTGGGACTGTTTTGCGCAGGCTCCGTAGCCTTTTCCCAAGCCTCACAAACTTCGCCTAAAAACCCCCCGGAATAGATTCCAATTGCAGACGCTGAAATGAACTGGCGCTTCCGATCGGTGAGCGTGGCAAGAGTTTTGGCAATCAACCGGGTGCCAAGCACACGACTATCGATCACTTCTTTTTTAAATTCAGAAGACCAGCGTTTACCGGCTACATTTTCTCCGGCCAAATGGATCACGGCATCCAGTTTTCTTATTTTTTCAGAGTCAATTTCTTGAGTTTTAGGATTCCAATAAATTTCCCGATCATGCTGGGGAGCTCGACGCACAAAGTGATAGACCTCATGTCCACCCGTGGACAAAAAAGCAGAGAGCGCGGTTCCGATCACCCCCGTGGGACCAGTGATTCCGATTTTTAATCGTGATCGGTGCTGATGTTGATGATGACGGCTCAGATCGTGAATCAAACGGCGGTGTCGATAGCTGAAATTTCGTTTCAGTGAGCCATTCACCACACCTTTAAAAAACGGTGAAAAAACCCTTAAAATTGGGCCTTCCCACTGAATATCGTCCAAGAGCCGGGTTGAATTTCCCTCTGCAATGAACCGATGATGGTGCTTCCATTTTGCAAAGGGACCTTTCAACATTTCATCCGTAAAATCTCCGGTTGGCTCGAGATGATGAATGGATTTCCATTCAAATTGAAGCGGCCCCACGCCGAGTTGAAAAGAAGCAATCAAGCCATCACTCACACCGGGAGCTAGTCCAGGAGCTTGAATGCGATCAAACGAAGGAGCAAGTCGCAAAAATGCACCAGATCGGGAATACCAACTCACAACAGCATCACGCGGATACGGCACTAAGCAATCATTTTGGAAATGCATAAAGGTCTGGTTCTCCTATCAGTAACTCCCTGAAGAGTGGAGCAAGATAACGCTTTCGACAAGAAAGAATCGACCAGTTTTTACACGCAGAACCCTCAACACTCTCACCCGGATCTTCTGACTTTAAACCCAGACGCGAGAAAATCTCTTTCAACTTTGGATTCTCCAGCTTTTTCAGTTCTTTTGCCAGGGTGACAACACGAATGTCTCGATGAAGCCGGATTGCCTGGTTTCCAAAGAAAAAACCCGCACTCAACGTCAAAGCCTTCGGTGCAACTTCCAGAGATTTTTTGAGATTATTCTGAACCCGAGCCTGCTCATGAAACACCTGCTCGATCGAAGCCAATAATATTTTTTCGATCTTCTTTTTCCTATTTTTCTCCAACATGGATTCCCGGTAGTGGAGAAAGGCATTTTTCAAAAGATACTCATTGGACTCAAAACGACTGAAAAAGTCCTGATCGAATGATGACCTTGAAAACTCATTCCTACCTGGTGAACAGAAACTCTCCAGAAACGCTTCTCCGATCGGTATCATTTCAGCTGCAATCGCGTAATTCGTTTCAGCAAAGATCTGTTTTTGTTGCTCAAGATAATCCTGAAAAACACTCCATTCGCTGACACCACTCTTTTGAATCGATTGATTTACCTTCTGAAAGGCTTGATCGATCTTGAGGTCGATGAAGAGTGATTTTTTACCAATTCGCTCCGCTTCGTATGCACCTTTAAAAAATCGCGCATAACTGGTGTGAGGATCAAATTTCTTTCCGTTGATCACATCATTGGCAGAGTCAGATGCCCAGGCCGCGAAGTGATACCAATTTCCGACCGGTTCCCCACCCGGATGAAGACACCGGGAAAGCTCTTGCGCAATCTCAAAATAACGACGCGTAATGAGTTTTCCTCTTTCAGACGGTGAATAGCTGGCATTCAGCCACTGACGTTCTGACTCAGGAAGGACAAATCGACTGCTGGGTTGAACGGTCTTATATTTTAAAACTTGCCATTGTTGGTTCAAAAACGAGCCATAATCTGCAAATTCCTGTGCATGGACAACAGGCAACCTCAAAAAGAAGAACAGAAAAACGGCAAACTTCATGGTCGCATTTATTAAATAAATCAAATTTAAAGTCAATGAGAATCCCCCACCTCTCCTCCTTCAGAACAGAAGATTGCTAACATACCGTGTTAATTGAGGTTTGTTGTCCATTCGTGTCTAAAAATGATATAAACGGCACATGAACAAGCCAAATGCTGCCCCCTTTAACCCGAATGACATTGAAGCGATTAAAAAGCAGTTTCACAGACCTAAAAAAGCGGTCATCACTGCGGGGATGCCTTATGCAAATGGTCCTCTCCATCTGGGACACCTTGCGGGAGCTCATGTTCCTGCCGATATCTATGCCCGCTGGATGAGGATGCTGATCGGGGCTGAAAATGTTCTTTTCGTTTGCGGAACCGATGATCATGGCTCCACGAGTGAGCTCGCGGCGATGCAATCTGGCAAATCTGTTTCTGAATTCATTGGCTCCATTCATGATCGTCAACGGGAAACCTTACGACGCTTCTCGATCAGTCTCGATACTTATACCGGAACATCCCGGCCCGAATGTTTTCCGCACCACAAAGATCTTTGTCAGAACTTCATTCGAAAACTTCATCGAAATGGAATGCTGGAAAAACGAATCAGCCAACAGTGGTTTGACCCGAAAATTGGCCGCTTCCTGCAAGACCGCCTGGTTCGAGGAAAATGCCCGAATCCGAAATGCACCAATGAAGCTGCTTACAGTGACGAATGCGAACAGTGCGGCGCTACTTATTCCCCTAGCGAATTGATATCTCCGAAAAGCGCCGTCAGCGACGGTATTCCTGTTCTCAAAGATACGGTTCACTGGTGGCTTGATCTTTGGAAGGTTTCAGAATTGCTTCGTGTCTGGATTCAGGGGAAGGAAAAAACCTGGCGTCACTCCGTTTTCAATGAAGTGATTCATACCGTTCTTCCATCGCTCAGTTTTGACAATATTCATGAAGCGAAATACAAGGATTTAAAAAACAGCCTTCCCAAACATAAAAGTAAATATGCAGCCGGAAAGAAAATCGCCGTCACTTTTGAAAACAAAGCTGATCTCGAAACCGGACGTTCTGAATTATTGAAAAATGGAATTCCGAGCGAACTCCTGGATGCGTGGGCGCATCGTCCGATCAGCCGGGATGTCAGCTGGGGAATTCCGATGCCTGTGGATCTCGATCCGGACATGGCTGGAAAAACGCTCTATGTCTGGCCGGATTCTCTGATCGCCCCTATCTCGTTTTCCAAGGTTGCCTTAAAGGAGAAAAATCGCGACATCGCTGAATTCGAATCCTTCTGGAAAAACCCAGAAGCACGGATTTCCCAATTCCTCGGCCAAGACAACGTTTATTTCTATGTCCTCATGCAAGGTGCTCTTTGGATCGGCTCACAAGATGATCCGACGCATTTGCCGGGTTCCCATGATTTCCAGATGACTGAGATTCTGAGCTGCTTCCACCTCAT
>CAZZLF010000190.1:0-4508 GCA_964654965.1 uncultured Bdellovibrio sp. | reverse complement strand
TTACAAAATCTCTTTCTGACGCAAGACGCCTTCCTGATTTGTAAATTTTCTCTAGTTGTCCCTTAACCAGTGGTTGCCAAGTTTGGTCCAGCTGTTTTCGAACTCTGTCAAAATATGAAAAAAAGACAAATTCCTTAGTGTTTAACGCAGAAGTTTCTCCCTCTTTCATCCCCCGCATGTATTGACCGCCTTTAACAGCCTCTCCCAAGGAGTTAGATGCCCAATTCCTTGTTTTTTCATATGATTTTTTTAAATGGGTTGAGATTTTAACACCAAGGTCACTGAGTGAAACTGATTTGGATTGCCCTTGTTTTTTTTCATTTCGAGTCGCTGTTGATTGTCCTGCATTTCCTAAAGTTTTAGATGCCATTTCTTCTTTTACGATTCTGTTTTTATCGCTTAAGTAGGCATCTTTCTTGGCTTCATTAACTATTTTCCCCTGCGTGGGCTGAACAATCATTTTTGACCTAGAATCCTGAATTTTTGTGTCAATTATACTGACGGTAATTTGTTTATCCGAAAGCATAATTTTAGGCGCTGTTAGTGAATAAAAAACTAACAACATCAAAAAAAACAGATGAAGTGAAACGGATCTAGATATTGGTGTATTTAAAATGCGCAGAGTCACAACATCCTTATCGGCTTTTTAGCGATAGAATTTAGTCGTTCCTTTGACTAAATCCAAATTGATTGAAGTTTTTTACCGTCAATCGACTTATATTATGAAGGATGAGCCTTGAATTTACAATTCTTCATCATCTTATGATTGCGTCAAACAATATTTTGACGCAATAAATCAATCATCTTCCCTTAACGCGTCGTCCTCAGATTCGGGAAGCATGGTTTCCGATTTTTTATCTGAAACCTCGGCGGCAGGGGTTTTCATCGAACCGGGCTCAGTGCCAGCAATAAATGCTTCTTTAATCGAACGAGGGCTTTCTGATCTCTTTCCGGTTTTAGAATCGATACTTACAAAAGTAATCCCATCCGGAATGGCAAAATCCTCATTTGGATAATCTCTTAATACATTCTGCATATATCTGGTCCAAATCGGTAATGCAGTACTTGCCCCCGTTTCGCCGTGCCCCATCGAACGCTGATCATCATAACCAACCCAAACTCCAGTTACCACCCGCGGTGAAAATCCAATAAACCAGCCATCACGAAAATCCTGTGTTGTCCCCGTTTTTCCAGCGATCGGACGTCCAATTACATTTGCTCTAGCAGCCGTTCCAAACTGAACCACTTCTTTCATCAAGTGGGTCATCACATAGGCAACTCTAGGATCCAGTCTTTGTCCTGGTTGAGTCGGTGAAAAAGGAAACAGAATATCTTTTTTTGAATTACTAGGATTAGCAATTGAATCCCCAGAAGTCTTAGAAAGTTCTTTTGGAATTCCAGCGTTTTCTTCGAGAACACGTCCATCGCGGTCAATAATTTTCTCAAATAGAACTGGTACAAACTCCTTACCTTGAAGAGGAAAAGTAGTGAAAGCATGAACCATATCTTGAAGAGAAGCTGTTGCTGATCCCAATGAAATGGAAAGATCTTGGTTAAAAGGTCCTTCTAGGCCGAATCTCTTCGCAATCTCAATAATGTTTGAAACTTTTACATCTTGAACAATTTTAATTGTCGGAATGTTTCGAGAGTTAATCAAAGCTTGACGAAAAGTGGTATCACCATAAAATTTTTCTTCATAATTTTCAGGTCTCCACACTCCATTTTCCGCATCTTCAAACACAACAGGTGAATCTACAATGATGCTTGCTGGAGTAAAGCCCTTTTCAATTGCTGATGAATAGATGATCGGTTTAAATGTAGAACCAACTTGTCTCTTCGCTTGAACAGCTCTGTTAAATTCAGATTTTTCAAAGTCATACCCTCCGACCATGGAGAGGATTTGACCTGTTTGAACATCTACAGAATAGAGCGCACCTTGCAACTCGGGAATTTGAATTAGTTTCCCCTTCCAACCATCTTTTGAGTTTGACGTGATTTTAATCCAAATCACGTCGCCATGGTTTAAAACATCGGTAATGTTTTTTGGCTTTTTATTCGGATTTCCTACCGGATAAGCCCATTGAACCTTTTCAAATGGAATCTGAATTTGAGATAAACCCATATGGGCATAAGCAACTTTTTTTTCAGGAATAATATGAGTAACTACCGCCTTAAACTTTTTTCCTGACAATGATTTTTCAAGATTTGGATCAAACTCCTCAATTGCGCTTTCTAGATCAAGACTTCCCTCTTGAGTCAGAAACCGAAATGGAAACAACTCCTTAACTACTTCTTTTTTTTGGTCAGTTTTGAATTTTTCAATCTCTTGAGCATTCAGTTGTGCAATAGTGCCACGATAGCCTTTTTCCTGATCAACCTCTTCCAAACCATCTTCCAGAGATTCCGAAGCATATTCATAGTATTTAATTGCAGCAGGAACAACAACGGTTAGTCCTTCCTCGTATAAGGCTTTTTCACCAAATTTTTGAGCCACATAGCGCCGTATATGCTCTACAAAATGTGGGGCCATTTTTTTTTCAGTTCCATCATTTACGAAAATTTTAACCTTTTCTGCTCCCGCTTTTTTCTGATCTGCTTCTGAAATGTATCCATTGTCCTTCATTCGTTTTAGGACATAGAGTTGTCTTTCTTTTGCTTTCTTTGGATTCAATAACGGTGAGAATTTTCCGGGCGCAGTTGGCAATCCAGCTATTAGCGCCATTTCTGCAAGAGATAGTTTTTTAAGCTCTTTCTGAAAGTAAGTTTGAGCAGCTGCCTGAACACCATAAGCACCGCTTCCCAAATAAATTTGATTTAAATAAAGATATAATATTTCTTCTTTAGTAAGCGCCTTTTCTAACTGAAACGAGACAAATAATTCTCTGATTTTACGAATGATATTTCGATCAGGGCTTAAATAGAGTGACTTCGCTATTTGTTGAGTAATCGTACTTCCACCTTGTACAACCTGACCAGCAAGAAAGTTAGCAACAGCCGCCCTGAAAATTGCTACAAAATTTACTCCTTGATGTTCAAAAAATGTAGAGTCTTCTGCAGAAATAAATGCGTATACAAGTTTTTGAGGAATCTGATCATATGGTGTTAAATATCTTTTTTCCTTAAAAAATTCTGCGACTATTTTATTTTTACCGTTCTCATTAGATACGATTTGGGTAACACCCATCGGTTTATAATCTGAAACCTTGGTAATTTCTGGAACCTCTTTTGAAATTCTTTGATAGATGTAAAACAATGAGCCCAGTGCAACAATCGATAAACAAACGAATGCAAAAATAGTAGTTTTAACACTATATTGAATGGCCGTTTTTTTTCTCTTTTTTACCATTACTTGATCATACGATGAATCAGTTCTTTATCCAATGAATGAGATACTCATGATTTCCATCTGTTCCTAGAATGGGTGATGGGATCATACTTTTGACACTTAGTCCTAGTTCGCTGTCAAGTTGCGCCACAGTTTCATCCATTTTGCTTCTTGCGACAGCTTGATCTCTGACAATTCCACCATCTTCTACATGTTCTTTTCCAACTTCAAACTGAGGTTTAAATAAGACTATAAATTCAGTCCCTTTTTTTGAAACTTTGATTAGCTGAGGCATGATTAATTTTATGGAGATGAAAGAAACATCCATAACAATAATATCAAAATAAGTATTGAAGTCCTCATGCTTTAAATAGCGGGCGTTATAGTTTTCTTTTGAAATCACCTTTGGGTTTGATCTTATTTTCCATGCGAGTTGGTTTGTTCCCACATCAATGGTAAATACCTTTTCAATTTTATTTTCCAAAAGTACTTCTGTAAATCCTCCGGTAGATGCTCCGACATCAAGTGCGGTTTTTCCTTCTACATTTATATTAAATTCCAAAATCGCTTTTTTTAGTTTTAAAGCACCTCTTGAAACATACTTTAATTCTGGTTCTCTTAATCTGATTTCAGACTCTATTTTTACCAATGTTCCGGGTTTCAGGACCGGTTGGTCATCAACCAAAACATGGCCTGCAATAATCATAGATTGTGCTCTTGCTCTTGTGCTTACCATCTCCTTGAGAACGAGCAATTTATCAATTCTTTCTGTGATTTTTTTTTTCTGATTCAACGGATTATTCTATTTCAAATTTTTTTGATTCAATGGAGTCTGCGTTTGCTTTTGTTAGTATTTCAACCTTTTGTTCGGCTTGAGAAAGCAGGTGCTGACACTTCTTTACTAAACCGATCCCCTCTTGAAATGAGCTGAGCGCCTCTTCTAGAGGAAGTGTTCCAGATTCCATTTTTTTTACTATATTTTCAAGATTTTGAAGTGATTGCTCAAAACTTTCAGATCCTATTTCCATTTTATTCATTTATCACACTTATTACTCTTGATGAAATTGGAATTAGAGACGAGTGAATCACTTCTTTGGACTCATCTATTAATTTAATTTGATATAAACCTTCCGGCACCTGAACACTCATTGATCTCGGGTGGTCACCTTCCAGGGGTTCGATT
>CAZZLF010000189.1:0-4528 GCA_964654965.1 uncultured Bdellovibrio sp. | reverse complement strand
CCGGTCTTGTAACTTCCAGTGAAGAAATAACCGTCCAGGGGAAGGTCTAAAAGTGCTTCACCCGCCTGATGATCTCCGATGATCGCCATAAAAATATTTTTGGGAATTCCAGCTTCATGAAGAAGTTTTTCAATGTTAAGCCCGGTTAAAGTCGAGAATTCGGATGGTTTGTAAAGCACGGCATTTCCAGCAATCAATGCGGGAATGAATACATTGACGCCGACTAAGTACGGGTAGTTCCATGCGGAGATGTTGGCGATCACACCGAGTGGATCAAAGCTAATCGATTCAGACGTTGTGCCATCGATTCGAATGGGGGAGTGCTGGAGCCATTTGGAAGCGTTTTCAAGAAAGAAGCGAATCCGCGCTCGGGCCCCGTTCAATTCATTCAAAGACTCCTGATACGGTTTTCCCACTTCAGCGGTGAGATCACAAGCAAGTGAGTCTTGATTTTTTTCCATCAGATCATGAAAACGACGAATATAGCTCAGTCTTTCTTCCAGATTTATTTTTGCCCAAGCTGATTGTGCTGATCGGGCAGCTTCATATTTTGATTGAATGATAGCCTTGGAGTCTTCTTTCACTTCTTGGATCAATTGTTCAGTCGCTGGATTAATGATTTTCATTTGAGCCTCTTTAAAAAGTAATCCAGTAATGGTTCTGGATTGATCACGGTTTCTTGGATGGTATGTGAAAATTCGGGATGCCATTGAACTCCCATGATGAGTTGTTCTTCGCTATTCACATGGTGAAAGGCTTCGATGATTCCATCGGTTGGAGAGTGGGCATCCACCACTAAATTTTGACCCAGGGTTTTCACTCCTTGGTGGTGTACAGAATTGACTGTGAATCGTTTTTGACCGTAGATTTTTTCAAGCAAGCTTCCTTCAGTGCAAACGACTTCATGATGAATGCGGTCATATTTTTCAGCATTGCGATGTTCAGTCTTGGTGCCGGTTTCCAAAGCAAGATCTTGATACATTTTGCCACCAAAGTAGACATTCATCAGTTGAAAGCCTCGGCAAATTCCGAAAATGGGTTTTTTATTTTTAAATGCCCAATCCATGATCTTCAATTCATATTGATCACGATGTGGATCCCCCGGCCAACGGCCGTTTTCAATCGGTTGGTCACCGTATGAAGAGGGAGCAATGTCTGCGCCTCCTTGAAATACGAAGCCATCCATTTCATTTAAAAACTGTTCCAATTCATTCCAGGGTAAATCTGGCAAAAGAATCGGCATCACTCCCAAACGAGAGAGATAGCGGCTCATGTCGTGTTCAAAATAAGTAAGCTGCTTGTGCCCGAAAACAGTTCGATTTGGATCTGGATACATGAAACAGGCGCTGACACCAATTCTGATCATTGAATCGCTTCCTGATAAATCTTGTAAAAATCTTCTCGGCTGACCGGCTTGGAATTAGATCCGTGACAAGGATCCTTGATCGCAAGATCCGCAAGTTTATCCAAGTGACTTGCATTTACACCCAAGCTCTTCAAGTTTGCCGGAATGCCAAGCTTTTGATTCAGTTCGAGCAACCATGCAATGAAGCCATCAGCAGAAGCATTTTTCAAACCAATGGTCTCTGCAATTACTTTCATGCGATCTGCGCTGACGGACTCATTGAATTTCATTCCATAAGGAATCATCACTGCATTGGCAAGTCCGTGGTGCATGTCCACCAATGTAGACAACGGATGTGCCAAAGAGTGGACGATACCCAAGCCTTTTTGAAAGGCGGTCGCACCCATGAGGGCACCCATCATCATTTTAGCTCGTGATTCCAAGTCAGGATTCAAAGTTGCTTTTTCCAGACTCTGCGCGATCAGACGAATGCCTTCGAGAGCAACGCCATCACAGAGTGGTGAAAACCCTTTGGCAAGATAAGCCTCTACACAGTGAGTGAGGGCGTCCATTCCAGTGGCTGCGGTCACAAAAGGTGGTAAGCCCATCGTGAGTTCAGGATCAGCAAAAACTTTTTTAGCCATTAAACGAGGAGAGAATAAGATTTTTTTCTCATGAGTGAGATCGTCAGAAATGACGGTTGATCGGCCCACTTCGGAACCTGTCCCTGAAGTGGTGGGAACGGTTACAAAATATGGAATGGCTTCGGTCACAAATCGGTCACCACCGATGGCATCATCATAATCAAAAAGATCTCGTGGATGATGAACCTTTAAGGCGATGGCACGAGCGACATCCATGCTGGCTCCTCCGCCAAAGCCCACGATCGAGTCGCAACCAAATTGATGAAAAAACTCAGCACCTTTCATGACATTGGATTTAACCGGGTTTTTAGCGATATCTGAAAAAGTGACCACTTCGAGTCCCTGGGTTCTGATCATTTTTAATACGAATTCGAAAACAGGAAGTTTGACCAGGCCCGGATCTGAAACGATAAGGACTTTTTTCAATCCTTGCTCTTTCAGATGGGGAGCCAGTTCGTCGATCACGCCTTTTCCAAAGCGAATCGAAGTTGGAAAATTGTATTGGTAACGTTGTTGAGCATTAAATGACATGGTTTGTGTTCCTTAAAATTAAATGATTTCAAAATAGCGTTTATATTCCCAATCGGTCACGGCTTTAGCGTGTTGTTTCCATTCCCACTCGCGTGTGTCAGCAAAGTGTTTGACGAATGTTTCTCCAAAGAGTTCTTTCGAAATTTCAGAGTTCTTGAAGGCTTGAGTGGCATTCCAGAGATTACCTGGCAAAATTCCATTGGAAAGATCACGGTAGCCGTTTCCTTCCGTTGCCTTCACGTTTAATTTCAGGCCTTTCTTAATTCCGTAAAGTCCGGATGCCAGTGAAGCAGCATGCGCCAAATAAGGATTTGCATCACTTCCGACGACTCTCAGTTCAATCCGAGTGGATTTAGGTCCGGTTGGAAGAGCGCGGATCGAAGTCGTGCGGTTATCGATTGCCCAGGTCACCGTTGTCGGTGCCCATGCGCCCTCTACGAGACGCTTGAAGGAATTGATGGTGGGAGCATACATCGGTAAAACATGAGGCATGCAATGGAGAAGACCTGCAAGATAGCTTTCCATCAATGCACTCATGGTGTGATTGCCTTTGGAGTCGAAGAAAAGGTTGTTTTTGTCATCCCACAAACTTTGATGAAGGTGTCCAGAGCAGCCGGGAAGTTTTTCACTGATTTTAGCCATGAATGTCGGCATGATTCCGTGGCGAAGTCCGATTTCTTTTACTCCCGATTTGAATAATACCGCTCTATCTGCAGATTCCAGCACGTCTCCATAAAGAATGGCTGCTTCCAATACTCCAGGACCAGTCTCCGTGTGTAGTCCTTCCAGGGGAACGCCAAACTCAAGCATGAAATCATAAAGTTCATTCAGAAATTCTGAATTTCTCGCCATGCGAAGCAAGGAGTAGCCAAACATTCCCGGTGTCAGTGGTGAAGGCTCGTTGAAATTACGCGCGTTCAGATCTTCAGTGGTTTCTCTAAAATTGAACCATTCAAACTCTTGACCAAAGAAAGCTTTGAAACCGGATTTTTCGGCATCGGCTTTCACCTTTTTCAAAAGATTGCGGGGGCATATGTCGATCTTGAAATCACCGAGAAGAAAAGGGACCTGATTGTCCCAAGGAACTTTTCGAAAAGTTACAGGATCCAGATGTGCGATTTCATCGGGATATCCAGTGTGCCATCCAGTGAATTTCATTCCCTCATAAGCGAGGTCTGCTGAGTCCCAGCCGAAGACCACATTGCAAAAACCAAAGCCACTTTCTAAGGCGCTGAGTACTTTGTCTTTGTGAAGATATTTTCCTCGAAGAATTCCGTCGATATCGGTGATGGCGACTTTAACTTTTGAGTTCGGGGATTTTTTGATTTGTTCGATGATCTGTTCTTTTGAAATGCTCATGCGGGCTCCTTGATGAATGCAGTTTTAAAATGAAACCAAGCATAGGAAATGCCAATCAAGGCGAGATAAATCATTCCTAGCTGAAAGTTGAAATAAAACATTGAGATCAGACTGATGATGGCGATCGCCAATGCTAAAGCTGGTGCGTAAGGAAAAAATGGCGCATGAAATGGACGATGAAGTTCTGGTTCATGACGACGAAGTTTGAAAAATGAAATCAGGGAAAGAATGTAAAGGGTGACAGCCCCAAAACAGGCAATAGTGATGATTTCCGAAGTTTTTCCTGAATAGAGTGCCAGCAATCCCACTATCATGTTGGCAATGAGTGCAGAAGCCGGGGTTTGAAAACGAGCGTGAATTTTTCCAAAAGATTTTGGAAGATAGCCCACTCGACCAAATTCAAAAGTCACTCGACCGGCAGCGAGAATGAGACCGTGAAAAGAGGCGATCAAACCAAACAGCCCGATCGTCAAGAGAAGGTGGTAGAGAAAATTTTCTTTTCCGACGATATGAGAAAGTGCCAAGGGAAGAGGCGAGTCTGAAGTAGTGAGGTCTCCAGCTACGGGAAAAACAATCGCTTCCCACCCTGCAACGCCGATCGCAGAAATGAAGGTAAGAAGGCAAAGAAAAACGAGGGTGAAGATGGAAC
>CAZZLF010000188.1:0-4537 GCA_964654965.1 uncultured Bdellovibrio sp. | reverse complement strand
AGCCCGATCATCATTGCATCCAATGGAATCTGGCCGCCATGATTGGCAATATAAGGCACTCTTCCAGCGGGAATATTTTCAAATCCGGTAGCTTCTACGCGAAAATATTTTTTGTAAAGGATGTACATGAACGGTGCAAACTTTCGAAGGGATTCAGGATGAAGCCCCCATCGATCGAATCCTGCTGAATTCAAATCAACAGGAAGACGACTCAATCGTTCTTCAAAACCGGGAATTTCCATGATTTCAGCGTCTTCTATCTTAGAAACCCACGATTTCAACTTTTCTAAATCAGTTTCCATCAGCAATCGCTTCAACATCGAACACCTTTCGATAATGACGTATTCCTAATCGGTCGGAAGGGTGAATCTCAAAGATGCAGTGGTTTGCACGTCATTCTGAGACCAGTCTTTCATACTCCGAAAAAGATAGGTAGCCTCAAGAGAGATTGAAAATAAATTAACGACATTTCCCTGAAGCCCCACCCCAGCGTAAGGATCAATTTCCCATGCGGGATTTTCTGTCAAACTGCCACCGCTTGAAATCGTGGTGCTCGTTACTTTGGTTTGAGTAGCCTGCCCACCAGCCCTAAAAAGAAAATCCAATCCTGAAACAATTGTTTTACTGCTTCGCAAACCCAAGCGAGCATTCTGCTTGTCCGATTTAACACTCTTATCCTGTGACGGAAAAGTCTCAGTAGTGCTTCCCATGGTGTACTCGGCTTCACCGGAGAGCCATTTCTGACCTAGAGTGACGCGCGCTCCATAAATGAGCATTCCCCTGGTATGTAGCGTCGGCGTCGAAACTTGCGTGAATTCATAACCCACGATCGGTTCGGCGGTGATATTCAGTCCATTTTGACTAAAGCCTATTGCCGAAGCTGGAACTGAAATGAGCAATAACCCCAACGCATGAGCTACCGACAAAATCCAATCGCTTTTCTTCAATGACATACGCGCCTCCGAAACATTTTCGGAAGGCGCGTATATTCACATAAATTTTTTTTCGTTTTAACGGATTGCAGAAGGAATGATTTCGTCACCTTCTACATTGCAGCTATTAACCAGGTCATAATCATCAGGAGTTGAAGTTGCTCCTTTACGGTCTTTTGACTCAACCAACAACTTAGAACCAAACACTTTCTTGACGCCTTCGAATGAAAGAAGGATTTTGCGGTGATACAGTGAATACTCCTGTGATTTACGGAAAAGAATTTCAATGGAATGGCTTGCTTTTTTGGCTCCAAAAGCTTTCATCAAATCAATTTTAATTTCGGAATTTTCCATCGGATTACCAATATAAGCTTTCGCAGCAGAAATCTGTTGATCACTACGACAAGAATCTTTTTCAATATCTTTAAAGAGACAAACCGAGAAATTACTAAAATCAATATTGTTGTCAGTCTTATCAATCACCAGAATCACGTTAACTTGTCCAGTGAACGGTATTCCTCTTCTGGTTTTTCTTTTGAGAGATTCATAGGGACGGATCTTAAATAATGCTCTGGCCAACTTCCTCTTATGTTGTTCGCGAGTGTCCTTTGATAGAAGAATTTGAAGATCTTGTGTCAGCCGTTTTTCATCCGCAACCGAAAATGGCTGAAGCACCCCTACTTGAGTCATATCGTAATGATCTTCCGACGCAGAATTGGTTGATGGTTCTTGCTGGGTCACATTTTGAGTAGAATCCGTGCCGGAAGACGGAACATCTGAAATCAAAGTTGGACTTGAAGATGGAGTCGGAGATGGGTCAACAGAATCGAGTGAGTTATTTTTTTTAACTTGAGTTGCATCGATGACCGCATCTGTTGTTCCAGTAGTCGTATTTTGTCCAGAAAGCTTGCTCGTATCGACCTGCAAACTCATGTTTTTTCCACAAGCAGAAATTAGCAACAACGAAACCACTAACGGTAAACGGATGATCGAATGGTATGACTTCATGATTCCTCCCATAAAAGACATGCGAGGGAGGCTATCAATTCTGACTCATAATGTCAAGAAATGCGTCTTTTTTTTCAACTGGTTAGATAAACTAATTTGATTGAATGCTCTTCTTTCTCAATACGAAGGCAAGCACGACCCCTAAGACCAAACCCAAAATCAGCGCAGAAGTCTGAAAAAGCAAAAGCTTATTCATCGCCCAGACCACACTGGGAGCACAAGAAACACCGGCAGAGTCCTGCGGTAAGAATGGAGTAACATACCACTGAATGAAACGAGGAGCGACCAAAGTGACTGAAATCAAAGTTGCAACCGTGGTTAATAAGATGATCCAAAGTGTTCTCGACGAGATGATGTTTTGAACTTGCATACTTCTTTTCTAGCGTCGAAAATCTTAAAAAACCATGAAAAATATAGAATTTTCCAAACAGTCAGATCGATCCCTTCACATTGAAGATTCTTTTTATCCTCAATATCGAAAACTACGGGAACACTTTGTTCAGCGATTTGAAAATCCGCTCCACGCTCACTCTGGTCGATTCTGCTGGGACTACTGGAATGTACCAGAACAATATCGACTACTCAGAACTCCAGCTCAGGATTTTTTTGGATCAACCCTGTTCAAACCCTTTCTAGACCATCTACTTTTATGGGGTCGGAAAAACCTTGGATGCCAGATGATTTCCCATCCATGGCTAAGCGCTTACGTAAACGATTGTTACCAAGACCTTCATTCGGACGTCCCTCACGGTCCTTGGAGCTTTGTTTTTTCCCTTACGCCCTGGAAACGAAAAAGATTCACCGGAGGTGAAACGTTTATTGCACAGCCAAAACTTTTAAACTACTTCCGCGAATTTAACTTTTCTGAATCCGATGAAACATCTCAATTGATTCAAAAAGTTCCACCTCTTGAAAATCGACTGGTGGTATTTGATCCACGCTACCCTCACGGTGTTACCCGGGTGAATGGGGTCGATGACCTTCTCGATGCACGACTGGTGATCCATGGATGGTTTACTGAACCAAGACCCATGATTGAAGGAAGCTTAACGGCAAAAAAAGCACTCTCGACCATGGACCAAATTGCTGAAAGCCTGATTGACTCTTTTTCAGCGACTGACTTGTCAGGAATTTTTTGCATTCGCTTGACCATTCAACCCCAAGGCTCGATTCGCAAGATAGAAGTGCTGACATCTCATCTGATCCACACCATCAGTGGAAAAACGGTATCTTCCGAACTCATCAACCATTTTCTGACTCGATGCTTGTCCTTTCACTTTCCCAGATCATCGGGTACCACCCACATCACTCTTCCGATCGAGATCAAGTCATGAATCAACTTCAAAGTTTGTTGTTACTGGGATTATCGAATGTTTTTATGACTTTTGCTTGGTACGGACATCTCAAAAATCTTAGGAATTCGCCTTTATGGACGGTAGTTTTAACCAGTTGGGGAATCGCCTTTTTTGAATACTGCTTGCAAGTCCCTGCCAATCGGATTGGATCGTCCGTTTTTTCACTATCACAACTGAAGATTTCACAAGAAATCATCACCATGATCGTATTTGCGGTTTTTTCGGTTTTTTATATGAACACACCGGTCACCAGAAATTACTTTTATGCTTCACTTTGCTTACTGGGTGCCGCTTACTTCATTTTTAAAGACTAGAATATAGAATTAGTTTCTCTGTTTTTTCTTCGTTTTACTTTTTTTCTTTTTTACGGTTTTTTTCTTCACTGTTTTTTTCTTGGCTGTTTTTTTCTTCGTTGATTTTTTTGATGTTTTTCTTTTTTTAGATTTTTGATTTTGAACAGAGTATTTTTGAATCAACTTAGAAAGATGTCCCTGCATTTGTTTTTTATGTTCGGGATCAATGGCAATCAATTCAGCGCCGACTTGGAACTTATCTGCAACGCCTTTATCTTTTTTAACCCAGGCAATGCAAACCAGAAGTTTGAGAAGTTCGCCGTCGAGCAAAACTTCTAAAATAATCAAATCACCACGACGGTATTCTTGAGCGGTTGCAAAAGAAATACCGTTACTGGAAAGATCCAAAGCCGAATTTTCTTCGAAAACCGGTGTTCCTAAAACCTGATAACGAGAATGTCTGATTTTTTGTTCAACAGGTACCCGAATTCTTCTTCTTCGATCATCTACTTTTGGCATCGTTGTATTTATTATGCCAAAAAAAATATCCAATGTCAGTGAAATCATCCTGACTATCTTTTGACGCTATTCCAGGATTGATTCGTATAATACACTGAAGATATGGAATCAGCCGGGCTCTTGTTCAAACCTTCGGTCTCCATGAACGAACTTAAACCACTAACCGGAGTCATTTCTAGTGCCAACTCCTACTCTACTCTTCATTGGTCTTGATTCTGCACTTCGAGATGAATTGAAAGACACCTTCGCTGGAGTTCACGTCGTTGAACTTCCTTTCCATCCTGAATTGAGCTCAAAATTAGACCCAGAATTGAGCCTATCCGCAATTTTGATTCGGAATCCAGATTTGAGTGAGGATTTAAACATGGATCATATCAAACAAATCGTCCGTGAAAAATTCCCTGAAGTTCCATTACATGCCTATTATCAA
>CAZZLF010000187.1:0-4617 GCA_964654965.1 uncultured Bdellovibrio sp. | reverse complement strand
GAGTCGGGGTCGCAGAAGGTGTGGGAGATGAAGTTAAGAATTGCAAATCATTCGATACAGATCGAATTTTTGCACAAGAAGTTAATGATAGATTCAATGCCAAAAGCAAAGGCAGACAAACGCTTGTCTTGAGCAAGCGTCCAGCTAAACTGCACATGTTTAAATTTTATAAAACCTAGAGAGAACTCACAACGTGTCCCAGCAGACACGGAAAAGGCTTAATGGGTTGGATTTGGCAGGTTTTTTTCTTTCATCGTCACGCTGAGGCTGCCATCCGACTCTAAAATAGCGAGATCGATTTCGTGAGTTTTATGTATTCCTTGTCGTCTGAGTAAGATAATCAATTCTTCCATGGTTAGGCGTTCTTTTTCGAGATGCGGTTTGATCACTTCTCCATGACGAATGAGAATCGTTGGTGTGCCTTCGATGAAGTGCCTGAAAAACCTGGAACGATAACTGAAAATGGCAATTCCCACGCTCAGTGCGACCAGCATCGAAGCGAGGATCATTCCACCGAGAAGTGAATTGTCTCCGCCATTCATCGAGTTCTGAACCGCGTTCGAAATTAACAAGATGGTGACAAACTCAATCGCGCTCAATTGCCCGATCTGTCGTTTTCCCGAGATTCGAATCAAAAATAAAATAAATCCATATACCACAACTGCGCGGATCACGAGTTCAAGGTACGGAATCGAAGTGTGAAAGAGGGATTGGTCCATGAGCCTATCATTTCACTGAAATCCGAAGAGTTGCAATTCCGATTTTGTGATCTAGGCCTGGAAAGAGGGGTGTAGCACGGCGGTGCCACGGTTTGTAGCGTTCTGTGGCGTGATACATTGACCGTTAAACAATGGCTGTGTATAAAGTGTTTCATCGAATTATAGCAAATTTTAAAAAAGGAAAATGATATGAAAATGAAGATGAAGTCTCTCACGGTGACAATGATGGTAGTGATGAATTTAATGTCCTCAGCTGCGAAAGCCAGTATGGCCGAAATGATGGAAAGTCAGGCAGTCAGCGCGATCGAATCGAGTGAAACCCTGAGGACTAATCTTGAGTTGATGGGATATCGTTCAACGACGGAAGCAGCGAAAAAATTCTCTGAACTGGCCCAAAAAGCTGAGGAGCAAGGCCTTGATCTCAATGTGGGAACACTGGCGATTTGTGCAAAAGGTACGGTGCAGTTGTTGGCCGGCAAGCAGGGAATGATTTGTACCACGCTTTTCAATGAGTATGAAGTTTCAGCAAATCTTAGCGGACCAGGAGCGACCTTGACTCTTTCTGCAGAAGGGATTTACTTCTACAATGAAACTCCTCATCAAAAAGCTTGTTATAACGGTGGTCGCTTAGAGTTGGGTTTTGCTGTAAATGTAAATTTCGAGGCTCATGCCCAAATTACCTGCAGTGGTAAACGCAAATACAAAAAAGGATTCTTAGTCGCCCTTGGAATGGGATTCGGTGCAAGTCTTGCCATCTCCCAGTCAGTGATTGAAGTGGTGCATGGCGGGTCTTATTTTGACCTTTAATCATCTGATATAATAAAAAGAACTTTAAGCCGGGAGTAGATATTTTCTGCTCCCGGCTTTTTTTATTCAGCGGGTATCTGAACCCAATTTATCACTCTCCTGTGATATAGTCCCGATTATGAGTGATCAACCAACCACCATTGCCGAGGTTTTAGAAAGTCATTGTGGTACCGCAATGTTGGATACTTATTGCCCGCATCCGCTCTTGTTGGCGCCGATGGTGGGACTGACCCATTACGCCGTTCGTGCAGCGGTGGCTGAGTTTTTGCCCCATCCTCAATCATCGCTTTGGATGACCGAAATGTTGAATTCGCGTCGGGTGGCCTCGCAGAGAATTCACGAAAACCCTGAGGTCTTTTTTTACGATTCTGAAAATGGGGTGTATCCCCAGTTGCTGGCCAATGAAGAAGAATTCATTCGGATTTCTGTACCTCGCTTGGAATCGTGGGGGGCAAAGGCGATCGACATCAATATGGGTTGCCCGGTGAAAAAGGCGCTCAAACACAATTATGGAGTAGCCCTGATGGGGGACCCAGAATACGCTGCAGAAGTGGTGCGAATGACGGTCAAGGCGGCCACAGTTCCGGTTTCAGTGAAACTACGTGCGTCTGGATCCAGAACACAAGAGGGGCATTCAGAAGATGTAAAGCCACTCAGTAATCGAGAAAAAAATCGACTTGCCGAAAAAAATACTGAAATTGATTTTGAATACCTTGCCCATTTTATTGAAGGTCTTTATCGCGCCGGAGCTTCGTGGATTACCATTCACCCCCGAACTGCAGAACAGATGCGCAGGGGAAGTGCGAATTGGGAATTGGTAAAACGTTTGAAAGAATATTTCAAAACCACGCCTTATGCGAATCGTGGAATCATCGCTAACGGAGACGTTCAAACTCGTGAAGATATCCGAGCCATGTTCGAAGCGACGGGGGCTGATCGCATTATGATTGGTCGTGCATTGATGGCAAAGCCCTGGTTGATCGAGGGTAAGATCCATGAACCCGAGCCCGACCCGTTTGAACAGGGAGAGTTGTATGGAAAATTCCTCAAGAGCGTAGCAACTAAATTGGCTGACAAATATGAGTTGCAAGCGGGCATGCGGAGAATGCGGTTTCTCATTGTTTATAGCCGTCCCTGGGTCGAGTTCGGCGAATACCTGTATGGCCGTGTGATGGCTTCGAGCAACTACGAAGAATTGCTCAATGCCCTGGATCGGTTCTTTGATCAAAAGCAGAGGATCATCGCCCGCACCAGTTTAAGAAGCTAAGAAGCTTACTCGGGTGAACTATTTTAATTCCGCATCAAACTGTGAGTGATGCAGGTAAAGCATGGTCAGTCCAATCGCGCTGAACACGTGCCAGAGTGCATGTCCCTGGATCCAGTGATTGTCTGGGTCGCACAAGGTTCTGCTCGCATCGAGAGCTGAAAAGGTGATCGCGATGCCCATGAAAATCGCCCCCCAATAAAAATACTTCATGGCATAGGTGGAACGGCTTCTTTTTCGAATCAGTAATTCGCTCGCCAGAATGAAGATTGTTTGTACGAGGATGATCGTTTGAATATGAAACTCAGTGTAATAATCACACCCAATAGTAAATACCGTGGTTCCCAGTACGGCTGACCAGAATTGAACAGGATTCATTGCTTTTGAAATCCAGGACAAGCGTTTCATCTGAACGAGGATCATCAGATAGGTCATCAAATACATTCCAAAAAAATCGAAGATTTGTAACAAAAACGTGTAAGACGCATGATAGATGCCTGAACAAAGCCCCATCACGGCCATGATCCAGGCATAAGAACGGATTGCCCGTGATTGAAATTTTTTGCTGTGTTGAAAGATAAACAGGGCAGCAATCAAGTATGCCAGGTTCGACCAGGTGTTCGCGGGTTCGATAATCCAGGAGTTATTTTGTCCTTCGCACCATTTTACATTGGGTTTACGCCATTCGCTCAGGGCGTACCAGGGGCTGGATGGGTCAGAAATGGATGGAATGTGATCTCGATTCATGGACTTAACTCCTTGAACCATCATAAGAGTATTTCTTCCGGTTTTGCTAGTGGCATTGCCACTTCGGTTTCAAACTGCTATTTTAGCTACCTATGTCGATGATCCATTTCACCAATGTTTCGAAGAATTACGGCGAACAGATTCTTTATTCCAATGCCAGTTTTCAGGTGCGCCCTGGTGACAAGATCGGTTTAGTCGGTCCGAATGGAGCGGGTAAATCCACAGTTTTCAGGCTGATCGCCGGTCAAGAGCATCCAGATGGCGGAACCATTTCCTTTTCAGACAAGACCATTATTGGCTATTTCTCTCAAGATGTTGCTGAAATGAAAGGGCGCTCTGCTTTAGAAGAGGTGATGGCGGGAGTGGGTCGCGTTTCAGAACTTGCCGATAAGATTGCTTTTTGTGAGCGCCAACTGCAGGGGTTAGAGGGTGAACTCAATGATGATCAAATGATGGAAGTTGTTGAAAAATACGGCGAGTATCAGCTTGAGTTTGAGACCCGGGACGGTCATAACCTGGAACATCGAGTGAAGGAGATTTTAACCGGTCTTGGAATCGGGCCATCTGAATACAACCGTCCAGTGGAATCCTTCAGTGGCGGTTGGAAAATGCGAATTGAGTTGGCAAAAATTCTGGCGCTCCAGCCCGATGTATTGCTGATGGATGAGCCGACCAACCACTTGGATCTAGAATCGATCATTTGGCTTGAAGACTGGCTCAAGGAATTCAAAGGTTCATTGGTGATGACCAGCCACGATCGCGAATTCATGAACCGACTGGTGACCCGGATTGTGGAAGTTGCGAACAAACAAATCACGACCTACGGCGGAAATTATGATTTTTATGTTCGTGAGCGCGATATTCGTAAAGAACAGCTGATGGCCCAATTCAAGCGCCAGCAGGACATGTTGGCAAAAGAAGAAGAGTTCATCGCAAAATTTGCAGCCCGTGCATCTCACGCGGCTCAGGTTCAATCTCGGGTGAAAAAACTTGAAAAAATTGAACGCATCGAAATTCCTGCTGAAGAAAAAGTGATGAAGTTTGAATTTCCCCAACCTCCGAGAAGTGGAACGGATGTAG
>CAZZLF010000186.1:0-4661 GCA_964654965.1 uncultured Bdellovibrio sp. | reverse complement strand
AGAAGAACTATTGCAGACTTATCAACTCAAGTTAAATTGTGCCCTTGGGCAATTACAGGTCATCATTTCAGCTCATGACTTGTTGAAGTCACCCCAGACCGCAGTTATTTGCTACAATGGAAAGGTATATGTCGGGAACACAAATCTGCCAGCAGTCAATCATTCGGATGTTGCAGTTCCTTTTACGGATATAAATCAGCAGACTCGATATAAAATTGCTGTAAATAAAGTGGTATTTGTCGGCGGCTCTCACAAAACGACCAAGAAATCCAATCTTAAAGTGAGTATTCTAGAGTTGGATGACACCAAAGGAACCTTTAAGTTTTCGACGATCTCAGGCCTAAAAAACATGGCCGGAGAATTGAGGGTTGCAAAAGTGGTGACGCCTTCGTTGATTCAATTGATTCCAAATTTGAGTTTGAGTCAGGTAGGTAAGGCAATGGTCATTGCAAATCTGGACAGCTCGAAAACCATTACTGGATTTCAAATATTGGAATTTTTGAATCCTATTCCGACTGACTTTGCAGTCACCTGTAACGCAAGCATCGCTCAGAAGTTTCAAGGAATTTGTCCCGCTATTGTTGTGGATGTTCCGGTTAACAATCACATCAACACTTCTCCCTACTAAGTGCTGAAATCATTTTCTTAAATGGAAATAATTGAATTCAGTAACGGGTTGCCATTTTGGAATCCTAAATCAGACCAATAATTGACTTAGGAACTATAGAATGAAATACTGATTTTAGGCCCAATTACGGTAAGTATCGTTAAATTTTTTCTGGCTTAAGGTTGATGAAATGTAGTTATGTTCAGGACCAATCCGTCATGGATGAAGATGTTCTTACTCTGCATGCTTTTGCAGGGCTGTTGGTCTGTCGGTTCAAAGGTCCCTCAAACGAGCGTGGAAGTAGTCAAGGCCCATCAAATGGATTGGGGAGTTGCTCTTCGCAAGGATGGCATTGAGTTGGAAGATGTTACGGCTATTCCTTTGGCAGTTCGTCTCAGCAACAGTGATTTTTCTGATCAAGATCATTTGAAGTATTTTTACGTGAATAACAAAATGATTCTTGATGGATTGAAATCAAAACTGGGGACAAATTATCTTAAACTTTTGCAAAAATACGAAGATGTGAAAAACCGTGGTGAATCCCCGGTAAAATATCCTGAATTAGGTTTGGAATACAAGTTAAGACCCACCATTGAAGGAATTTCAACGGACGAGTATATCGGTTTCAAGCTGAGTGAGGCTTTTGAAGGAATCACTGTCATCGTTGAGGTGCGCGACAAAGTGGTCAGTGATGTGTGGGGTGGCTTTTCCTCGGTGCCCAATGTGGTTGATCTCTTTGAGAATCCCGAAACTCTGGTTCTTTATCGATTCGGTAAAAGTGGATTTTATGGATTCAGAAATATTCCTGGCGGAAAGGTTTTTAGCCTGATTTTGAAAGAAGATCGATTCAAGTTGGGATCTCTCTCCGCCTCATTGCCTGCGTTGGAAGATGTATATGAGATTTTTTCAGTCAGAATCGATTCTCGTCTTGCTTCGGTTCTGGGCGGATCCCAGTATGTGAATTCAACCTTGTTTATTTACTCGGATCGATCAGCAAGAGTGATCAAGGTTTTTGTCATGGACCGACATTTTGTTTTCAATGAGACCTCTTCACGATGCCCAGTCATGGAATCTGCAGGAGCTCTTCCTTCAGGAATGAGCTGCTTTCGTTGAAGAACTCATTAATGACGAATTGGTCCAGAGTCTCCGCCGTGTCCGGAACCTGATTTAGCTTTTTGGATTGCTTCTAGTCGATCACTCAAAAAGTTTTCAGCTTCTTCCGCTTCATCTTCCTGAAGATAATCAGGATCATTTTTTTGAAGCCAGTCCTCAGCCATGGATTCCAGTGCAGGGTTGGATTTATCAATTTTTACCCAAATACTGACTTTGGTGTTTTCCATCGGAGTCCACTCAAAAGGGGCTTCTTCCAAAGAGCCAATAGAGGCGCTGGCCAGTTGGGAAATGCGTTCCGGGTGCTTTGGATCTAGAAAGTGAGAAAAAATGCTTCCCGCAGAATCGAGACACTCGTCAAGAATGGTTTCAATTCCAGGCTCTTGCATCAATGGATTAAAATCAGCACTAGCATAGACGGTTGTGGCAACCAGGTTTTTTTCACCATGAGAAAGGGTGATCGCGAGTAAAACTTCATTCGAGTACAATGCTCCGCTTGCCTTGATGTTGCAGACCGGATGTGTTTTCTTCATTTCCACAAGTCCTGGTGCCAAGAGCTCATTCATCGCATCTTCCACCATCTTCAGATAATCAATCGGAAGTTCTACAGGCTTCAGTTCTGGTTTTTCTTGTTTGGTTTTAATTCTTCGGTCAAAAATCATAAAATTCCTTAAATGACTCCCTCGCGAACTCGATTGAGTTGAGGAGGGAATTCTTCTAGTTTTAGTTCTTTTTTGATGATGCGTCCACCACGCTGGATCGATACTTTTGCTTCATCGTTCGGTTTCATCTTCAGCAAAGCTTTTTCAAGCTCATCAAATTCCTTGATGGTTTTTCCATTGAGTTCAAAAATGATGTCGCCGTTTTCCAGGCCAGCGCGATCTGCCGGTGCCCGCTGAACCATGTTGAGGATGAGAACTCCGGTAGTGCGCGGTAATCCGTAAGCATAAGCCAAAGATGGCGTCACTTGGCGAGAGATCAACCCTAACCAAGGACGGGGGACTCTTCCGAATTTTTTAAGATTTTCAAGAACCACTTTGGCATCGTTGATCGGAATGGCAAATCCAATTCCTCCAAATTGACCGGAACGGGAATAAATCGCCGAGTTGATGCCGATGACCTCGCCTTTGGTGTTGAAGAGTGGTCCACCGCTGTTACCGGGATTGATGGCGGCATCTGTCTGGAGATAGTTATCGAAGGGTCCTTGTCCAATATTTCGGTTTTTAGATGAGATGATTCCGGCTGATACGGAATAGTCTAATCCAAAGGGGTTTCCAATCGCGATGACTGGCTCGCCAATTCTCACTTGATCGGAATCTCCCATTTTTACCGATGAAAGTTTTGAGGGTACTCGATTTTGAGGGTCGCGTAATTGGAGTAGGGCGATATCGGTTTTGGGATCGCGACCAACCACCTTTGCGTTGAACTGACGTTTGTCTTTCAAAGTGACCACAACTTCAATCGCACGGTTTTCAACGGCTTGCTCCACCACATGGTAATTCGTCAGCACAAAACCATCGGCATCAATGATGAAGCCGGTTCCGAGAGAGCCGCTTTGCTGCTGTTCTTCCGGAATTCCAAAAAATTGAAAAAAGTCGCCCCAACCTTGAACCTTGAAGGCTGCGCGTTGGTCAAGTTTGGTAGAGATGTGTACTGCCGAAGGAGCAATGCGCTCAACCAGATCTGGAAGTTCCTGGGGAGTAAAAGGTCCGGCCTGAGTAAATGGTGTAACCAAGAGAGTGGTAAATGCGGCGAGTAAACCAAGTGAAAAATGCGGTATTTTCATTTGGCAGAGATAATATTCCTTGAAGGGTTTGCATGCAAGCCTTAGATTCATAAACCATGATTCAAAATTCAAATAAAGACGTGGTCATTGTTGGTTTTGCACGCACTCCGATTGGAAGCTTCCAAGGAGCGCTTTCTTCTTTTTCTGCCCCGCAATTGGGCGCGCATGCGATTAAAGCGGCGTTGGAGCGCTCCGGTGTAAGGCCAGAGCAGGTTTCAGAGGTGATCATGGGGAATGTATTGACTGCTGGAATTGGCCAGGCCCCTGCCCGTCAAGCGATGATTCATGCCGGAATTCCAAGCAGCGTACCTGCTTTGACCATCAACAAGGTTTGTGGAAGTGGAATGAAAGCAATCATGCTCGCTGTTCAGTCGATTCAAACTGGCGAAAGTGAAATTGTTGTTGCTGGTGGACAAGAGAGTATGACGAATGCTCCTTACTTGATGCCAGCTGCGCGTGGCGGTTTTCGAATGGGTAATTCTGCGGTTGTCGATTCGATGATCCATGATGGCCTTTGGGATCCCTACAACAATCAGCATATGGGAAATTGCGGTGATCTTTGTGCAAAAGAAATGCATTTCTCGCGTGAAGCACAAGATGCGTTTGCTGCAGAAAGTTTCAAGCGCGCTCAAGCTGCCCAAGCTGCAGGTAAGTTTAAAGCAGAAATTGCTCCGATCGCAGTTGCGGGTAAAGGTGAAACCGTTCTGATCGAAAATGATGAAGGTCCTGCAAAAGTAAAATTCGACAAGATTCCAACTTTGAAGCCGGTGTTCTCCAAAGATGGAACCATTACCGCCGCAAACGCTTCGACCATCAATGATGGTGCTTCGGCGTTGGTTTTAATGAGTGCAGAAAAAGCAAAAGCGATGGGCCTGAAGCCACTTGCAAAAATTGTTGCTCAAGCATCTTTTGCACAAGATCCGGTTTGGTTCACGACTGCTCCGGCTGGTGCGATGAAAAAGGCTTTGGATAAAGCAGGCTGGAAAATTTCAGAGGTTGACCTCTTTGAAGTGAACGAAGCTTTTGGTGTGGTCACCATGGCTTCCATGAAGGAACTTCAGATTCCACATGATCGAATGAATGTTTATGGTGGGGCGATCAGTCTCGGCCATCCGATCGGTTCTTCAGGATCGCGAATTGTGATCACCTTGATCAATG
>CAZZLF010000185.1:0-4692 GCA_964654965.1 uncultured Bdellovibrio sp. | reverse complement strand
GATTCTTTGCTCTGAACTTCAGCAAAATAGTCTTGAGGGCGAAGGAACAAGCCTACAATCAAAACAGATCCAATCAGAAAAATGATCGATCTCAAAAAAAGCGAAGAACTAAAAAATGATTTTCGGTTTCTACGAAACTCGAGACCGAAAAAGGTTTTACCCATTGAGTTCTCAAACAGGGTTTCTTGCATGCCCACAAAAAACCATTGCGAGAAAAGAAAAAACCCTAAAAATCCCTTCCAATTCTGAAGGATCAGGCTTCCATCTATTTCCAAATGCAAAACCATGGTTGCCAGCAAGCTAATGGTTACCCAGAAGCCGACATGAATGACCGTATCCAGAAGATAGGCAAAAAATCTCGTACGAATAGAAGCTTCTGAAGTTGTTTCCTTTTCTTCGTTGATCAGTGGTGACTTGGCGAGAGGATTGACTATTGGTTTAAAAGGTACGCTAGGATTTTGCTGTTGTTGAAGTTGTCTTGTTGTTTTGGGCATGGATGGAATGACAAAACTCGGAATACCAGCAGAAGTCGCCGCAGTGCCTCGACTCAATTCCGCTTGAATAGCTGAAGAAGCTGATCTTTGTTTCGGTTCCTGCTTGGATTCGGTCTTGGTCTGAGGAGCATAGGGTAACCCTTCAGAAAATGGGTGAAAACCAAGTCCATCGTGTAAAGGTTTGAATGTTATTTTTTCATCATGCATGTGAACACCGATATCCCAAATAGTACTGCTGTTTCAGCTCTGAGGATGGCTGCGCCAGCATGAGCTCTTTTTATCTCTTTTTTAAAAGGTTGCATCAAGCGGTTTTTTTCGCTTGGGCTGAATCCGCCTTCAGGGCCAATGATCAATTCTGGTTCATGATTCGGATCTTTAAGAATTTGTTCGGCCACCTTTGGAAGATAAGAATCATCCCAGTGGGAAGAATTCGATTCCCGGGCCAGAGTTTCATCCAGCCAGATCAATTGATTTTTTGAGGAGAGTACATTTTCGAAAGTAGTGGGCATGGTTACGGTCATCCGACTGAGCCTTCCGCATTGCTTCAATGCTTGATCAGCAATTTTTTGCCAACGCTCATGAAATACTTCGGGACCTTTTTTGCGAAGATCAACAACTGAAAATTCTGACTCAAAAGGAGTAAGGGTACGAACACCGAGCTCCACTGCTTTTTCGATCACCCATTCCATTGCCTCACCTTTGAGAACAGCGACTGAAACATGAAGGGGAAAAGACTGTAGTCTTGGGTTTCCAACGGGTTCCGAGACCAGCTCTGCAAATAAGGACTTGCCTTGATAAAAGAGGGTTGCATTTGCGGTTTTGCCACCACCATCAATGAGCTCAATGGTGTCTCCAGGCTTTAATCTAAGAACCGAGATCAGGTGATTTGCCTCGGTTGCTGGAATTTCCGCGCAATCGCCAATTTTTTCAGGCAACTCCAGGCAAAGAGCTTTTCTCATGATGAAGATTGTAATTGAAGTCGGGATAAAAAGCGAAACGAATAATCCAAGGTAGATTCAAGATCGGCAGGTGTGATGATTCGGGAGTTTAAGATGAGTCCATGTTTCCATCGAAACAAGGGAATCAGTTCGGTTTTGGGAAGATCCAGTACATTGGTGGTGCCTGGAACTGAGGTGGAAGAGAAAAGATCAAACTCCCGTTTTTTAATTTTTGCATAAAACAAGGAGGGTTCGTAAATATGAATGTTGATTTTGATCCCGACCTTGCTCAAAGCATCTCGGGTCAGATAGGCGATTTGCTGACCCTCTCTTGATGAGGTGGAAAGATATTTCAATTCAATCGAAGGCGAAATGGGAACCGAAGTAAAATCATTCTCTGGTAAAGAAACAGGTTCAACCCAATTCAAAAATACATGCTGAATCCATAATTTCAGAGGAAGGGCATTGGCAATCCTGGAGCGGTTCGTAGGGTCAGATAAAAAAGAATTTTCAACATTCAACGCGAGTTGAGAAATGGATTCACCGGAGGAAGAAAAAATTTTAAAATTTAATGGATCGAGAGTTTTTTTAATCCATTCCGTCTTTGCAATCGAGAGGGTGTCAAATAACACATCAGCTTCACCTTTAAGAAATAACAAAGCGCGGGTGTTTTCGTCCCGAACGACTTGAAATTGGAGGTTCGGACTGCTCGACGCACTTGGAATCAAGTTAAAGTCATCGCCTGTGGATTCAACATAACGGTAATGACCATTTTCCATTAAAGGTAAAAGCCGGAGGTGATGATCGTTCATGGGTTTTTCAATCAGGATTCGAATTGTATTTTTCGGCACATCCTGTTGAAATGGATGAGTGAGAATCATCGAAGTTGATACGGCAAAAAATACGCTCAGCAATATCAAAAAAGTGCTTTTTCTCATGGTTCTCGGTACCAGCATAGCCCAAGCCGACGAGTGGTCGCGAGCCCAAATTGATTTTTGGAAAAAAATTTATACTGAAGTGAACAGTAATGAGTGGGTCATTCACGATTCCATGAACCTAAAACATGTCTACCGGGTTGTTTCACGTAATCCTGACCAAGCCAAAAAAGAAGTAACAGATACTCTTCGGTCCATTTATCAAAAAAATATTCACAGGCAATCTGTAGATATTGATCAGCTGACTGAAACGGAAAGAGTCATCTATGAAGCGATGGAATCCACAGAAGATCCGAGAAGTTACCACTTTGCATCTCAAGCCGGAAGGGTTCGCGCTCAACAGGGTTTAAAAGATCGGCTTGAAAAGGCCCAGGTTCTTTCAAGGCAGTATCTTGCCCGCATGGAAGAAATGTTTGTTGAAGAAGGGGTGCCTGTTGAAATGACCAGACTTCCCTTTGTGGAAAGTTGTTTTGTGAACGACGCCTGTTCGATCACCGGAGCCATAGGGATCTGGCAATTCATGCCCAAGACGGCGATGAAAGAACTTCGAGTCGATTCATCGATTGATGAAAGATACGACCCGTTAAAGTCAACTCGGGCGGCGGCAAGATTCTTAAAAGAAAATTATGGAATCCTTAAAAGCTGGAATCTCGCTGTCATGGCTTATCATCATGGAGCGGGAATGGTGAATCGAGCAAGAAGACGATTGAAAACAGATGACCCATTCAAAATCATCCGTTATTTCAAGGACCCGAGATTTCAATTCGCATCCCGAAACTACCTTTTTGAATGGATGGCGATGGTGGAAGTTGACTCCCGTCGTCCACATGGCAAATTGCCTGAGTTCATTACGGTGAGTTTTCAGAAAAAAATCCCCATGGCAGGCTTGATCAAGGATCTTCGACTATCGGAGTCTGAAATAAAGTTATTAAACCCCCATTTTCGAGAGCCCATATGGTCAGGGAAATCAACCATACCTGCCCATTATCCAGTGAGAATGTCGGGAATTACCCTTGAGGAGTTTCGCAAGCGCGGGTATTCTGCATCAAATTAAAAAATTATGTATATCATCGGCATCACAGGTGGTTCCGGTTCGGGAAAAACCACCTTCACAGAAAAAGTTTTGTCATTAGTCGATAGCAAGGACGTTGGGGTGCTTCACCAGGATTCTTACTATCTTCCCAGTCATCCGACCAATTTGAAAATCGGAGACGAACCCAATTTTGATCATCCCGAAGCTTTTGACTGGCCACTTTTTCGGAAGGACCTTTCAATTCTTCGATCGGGCAAAAAAGTGGATAGCCCCGTTTATGATTATAGTGGATCTAAAAGAACATCCAAAACAACGAGCATTGGTCCCTGTAAGGTTCTTATGGTTGAAGGGATCTTCACTCTTTGGGACGAAGAGATCAGAAAATTGATGGACCTTAAGTTTTATCTTCATGTGGAATCGGATATCCGATTCATTCGTCGACTTTTTAGGGATTTAAAAGATCGCTCAAGAACATTAGAGGACATCATCAAACAATATTATGAAGCGGTTCGTCCGATGCACCAGCTATATCTCGAGCCTACTAAACAATATGCAGATATCATTGTTGGTGAAGAAACCGACACCGCCGCAGAAATGCTTGCAGGAATGATCAAGCAAAAACTGTTCGAGTCAAAGTCAAAATAGAATGAATAAAAAAATCAAGATCACGCCTTATGGGGGTTTAGGAGAAATCGGCATGAACTGCATGCTGATTGAGACAGAAAATTCAGCAATCCTCATTGATTGTGGTTTGATGTTTTCAGAGTTGGATCACTTCGGAGTCGAGTTCGTGATTCCAAACTTTTCTCACCTTCTAACCAAAAAAGATAAGATTAAGGCGATTTTTGCAACTCATGGACACGAGGATCATATCGGCGCGATTCCTTTTGCCTTCAAGGCAGGCATACGCGCTCCGATCTATGCTTCTGAATTCACTTCCTTGATGATCCGTGAACGATTAAAAGAAGCGGGCCTTCTTGAGGTCGCTAAATTGAACATCTTGAATCCTGGAAGTCAGATTGATTTTGGGGATCTTAAAGTCCACGCTGCTTCCGTCAATCATTCCATCATTGATTCTTATGCTTTGTTTATCCAAACTCCGATTGGAAAAATTATTCACACCGGAGATTTCAAAATGGATGCATCCCCTTATTTTGGGGATGTGATGGAGCATGACGAATTTAAGAAATCTGGCGATGAAGGTGTTCTTTTATTGATGTCGGATTCCACGAATGTTGAGCATGAAAACCACATGCTGCAAGATGAACATATTGTAAGTCGTTTCGAGGATT
>CAZZLF010000184.1:0-4709 GCA_964654965.1 uncultured Bdellovibrio sp. | reverse complement strand
GTGTTTCAGAATCGCCGGAAATTTACCCTTCAATTCCCAGCTCCAGAAAAACGGTGACCAGTCGATGTAATTCACAATTTTTTCAAGTGTAATTTCTTCGATGATCTTGACGCCATAAAATGGTGCTGGCCCCACCGGTGAGTTTACAACCGCGCTCATGGAACGTGCCTTCTCTATTGTAAGCAGGTTTTCTGTAGAACGATTGTTTTCGTAGCGTTCTTTGATCGTTTTTTGGTTTGCCTTAAGATCAGAGACATATTTTTCACGAAGTGTTGGACTTTTCAGTTTAGTGCACACTTCAACAACCAAGGAAGCATCTCCGACTTGAACCATAGGGGGATCATAGTGAGGGGCGATCTTGATTGCAGTATGAGCCATCGAAGTTGTTGCCCCTCCAATCAAAAGAGGCATGCTAAAACCCTCGCGTGACATTTCTTTTGCAACATGAATCATCTCGTCGAGTGAGGGAGTGATCAAACCACTGAGTCCAACAAAGTCAGCTTGGTGTTCTCGAGCTGCTTTTAAAATGTCTTCGCATTTCACCATGACACCGAGATCAACCACTTGGTAGCCATTACAAGCGAGCACAACTCCGACAATGTTCTTGCCGATGTCATGCACGTCGCCTTTCACTGTAGCAATCACGAAGGTGCCCGCAGCCTGACTGGTTCCCAGCGATGCTTTTTCCTGATCCATGAAGGGAGTCAGGTAAGCAACTGAGCGTTTCATGGCACGAGCGCTTTTCACCACTTGGGGAAGAAACATTTTTCCAGCGCCAAAGAGTTCTCCAACGACCTTCATCCCATCCATGAGTGGGCCCTCAATGACATGGAGTGGGCGACCATATTTTAAGCGGGCTTCTTCTGTGTCGGCTTCAATAAAGTCGACAATTCCATGGACCAAAGAATGTTCAAGACGTTTTTCAAGAGAGAGTGATCTCCAGGCAAGTTTGTCAACTGTTGATGAAGCTTTCGATTCTGAAGACGAATGTTTGATCGCTTCAGCATAAGCGACCAGTTTTTCAGCTGCATCAGGACTAAGATTTAAAATCACTTCTTCGACCAGCTTCTTCAGTTTTGGTTCGATATCGTCGTAAACAGTGATCATCCCCGCATTAACGATTCCCATATCGAGTCCGTTTTTGATCGCATGGTAGAGAAACACACTGTGCATGGCCTCGCGAACGATGTTATTGCCACGGAAAGAAAAGGAAACGTTGGAGATCCCACCGCTCGTCCGGGCACCGGGACAACGAGATTTGATTTCAGCGACAGCATCGATGAAATCTTTTGCATAACTATTGTGTTCTTCCATCCCAGTGGCAACGGTGAGTACGTTCGGATCAAAAATGATATCGGAGGCTGGAAAATTTAATTTTTCTCGAAGAAGGCGATAGGAGCGTTCACAGATTCTGACCTTGTCTTGAAGATTTGCAGCTTGCCCTTTTTCATCAAAAGCCATGACGATGACGGCAGCACCGTATTTTTGAATCAAGGCTGCTTGCTCTAGAAACTTGGCTTCTCCCTCTTTAAGAGAAATGGAATTGACAATGCCTTTGCCTTGTATCGTTTTTAATCCTGCTTCAATGACCGACCATTTTGAACTGTCGATCATGATAGGAATACGAGTAATGTCAGGATCAGCACCCAGCAGATTCAGAAAATGCACCATCGATTTTTCTGCATCAACCAATGCTTCATCAAAACAAATATCGAGGATGTTTGCGCCGTTCTCTACTTGTTGTTTTGCGATTCGTGCGGCATTTTCGAAATCATTTTTCTTGATCAACTCTGCGAATTTTGGCGATCCCATCACATTGGTTCGCTCACCTACGATCAGAAAACTTCCACCCGTTTTGGTATAGGGAGAGATGAGTGGCTCGAGTCCGCTCAAGGCCAATGCATTCTCAGGAATGGAGGGAGCACTTCCCTGAATCCATGAGCGCGGCTTGATTCCTTTCACCACTTTGGCGACCGCTTCGATATGGTTGGGTGAGGTACCGCAGCATCCACCAACCACGTTGAGCAAACCTTCTTCAGCATAGATTCTCAGTTGTGAAGCCAGGCTCTCAGGTGTTTCATCGTAACCAGTTGGCGCCAGTGGATTAGGCAGTCCCGCATTTGGATAACAGCTGATTGCGCAATCCGCGATTGAATCGAGCGCCTGAAGATAGGGGCGCATTTCTTTTGCTCCCAATGCACAATTTAAACCGATGCTCACAGGCTGAGCATGTTTTACTGAAATCCAGAAAGCTTCAATGGTCTGACCAGAAAGAGTTCTACCGGATTGGTCAGTGATGGTTGCCGACAACATCAAGGGTAGTGTTCTTTCGGGGTTTTTTTCAGAGAATTCGAGATAAGCAAAAATAGCTGCCTTTAAATTCAAAGTATCGAAAGTTGTTTCAAACAAGAGGACATCACACCCTCCTTGAACGAGGCCCTCAATCTGCTCACCATAAGCCCGTTGCAGTTCTTCGAAAGTCACCGCACGAAATTCAGGGCGATTTACATCCGGTGAAAGAGAAGCCGTTTTGGTTGTGGGTCCGACCGCTCCGGCTACGAAAGTTTTTCTACCGGTTTCTTTCAAAACTTCATCACGAGCTTCGCAGGCAATTTTAGCCGCTTCAATATTCATCTCCAGAACATGCTTTTCAAGACCATAGTCAGCCTGAGAAATGGAGTTCGCACCAAAGGTATTTGTTTCTATCAGGTCTGCACCTTTGAGAAGATAGTTCTTGTGAATTTCCTTCACTACGCTGGGTTTGGTCAGAACGAGAAGGTCGTTGTTGCCTTTTAGATCTCGAAAATGATTTTGAAATCGATCACCGCGGTAGTCGGATTCTGACAATCTATACTGTTGGATCATAGACCCCATGGCACCATCGAGGACTAATATTCGTTCACGCAATAGTTTTTCAAAATTCAGAATTCGAGCGTTCTTACTGATCGTTCTTGTCATTTTCGTTGAATGCCTTTCAACACTTCCAACACTACATCCACTTTTCCTAAAGGTGCGCTAATGGCAAAACCCTCGCAGTGGTTCCAAAGATCGTTGATGGTTTTTACTGCGATTTCGATTCCTGTTTTTAATGCGGCTTCTGAATCATTTTGAACTTGAGCCATTTTTTCGAGCGCCCAATCCGGAACAAATACTCCGGGGACCTCGTGAGCCATGAATTCGGCATTTTTATAGCTGACAAATGGCCAGATTCCAACGATGTGTGGACGGTAATGTTGCTGAATCAGGTTTTTCCATTTCATGAATGTTTCCGCTTCATAAATGGGTTGAGTGATCGCAAAATCAGCGCCAGATTCAACCTTGTACTGCCAGCGTTTGGTTTCAAGTTCAAGATTGATAGCAGTGGGATTGGCCGCAACTCCGATTCCAAAATGAGTGGATGAACCGAGTTCGTCACCTCCAGGAGTGAGTCCTTGATTCAATCGATCCACCAGATAGGTCAACCCAATTGAATCAATGTCGTAAACCGCGGTGGCATCCCGACTGTTTCCAAGCTTGGGAGGGTCTCCTGTCACCAGCAAAATGTCATTGACCTGATTGAGGGACGCCCCCAAAAGATCGGATTGAAGCGCAATCAGGTTTCGATCACGGGCAGTTAAATGTGGAACAATGGTGATTCCGAATTTTTCATATTGAGAATTGATAAAAGAGGCAAGATGAAGAGAACTGGCTCTCGTACTAGCCCGTGCTCCATCAGGAACATTTACAAAATCAACTCCGGCATCCCGTAACTTTGAAAGTGACTCAAGGAATTTATTCAGATCGGTTCCGCGAGGGGAGGTGAGTTCGACGGTAATAACCTTTTTGTTTTGCTTCAGTTTTTCACCAATTTTAGACTGACGACGTTCAGAAAGTTTTCGACGGGCAATCGGCTTTGATTCGATTTTCTCGAATTCGGAAAATTCACGACCTTGAACTTCGATCGATGATTTTTGAGATTCAGCCACTTCACGTGCACTCATCATCTTGATCGCTTGTGCAATCGCTCGAATATGGTCTGGGCCCGTCCCGCAACAGCCTCCCACTCCTTGAGCTCCAGCTTCAATGAAGCGCTTGGCGTATTTGGCCATATAGTCGGGTGAAGTCATGTAGAAATATCGACCGTTGATGTTCCTGGGAATTCCCGCGTTAGGTTGGATGATGATCGGTTGGCGGGTCAGTGGTCGTAAAACTTTGAGGGACTGAAGAAGGTCGCTTGGCCCTTCAGAGCAGTTGAATCCCAGGGCTTGAACGTCGGACCTTTCCCCAATTCTTTTAGCAAATAGTTCTATCAGTGCCGTTTCGGAAGATCGTACCGTGATGGAAGCAAGAATAGGACGCTGTCGGTCAACAACGCGTAACCCGTCAATGGCGCATTCCAATTCATCAAGGTTGCTGAAGGTTTCAAGAATGTAAAAGTCAAATTCAGGCGTTACTTGAGCTAGACGGGCTAAATTTTCGTATTCAATGCGAACTTCTTCCTTGGAGGTTGGTCCAAGAGGCTCAATGAGTACGGCCATCGGGCCAAGACTTAAACCCACCTTGGCTTTGATGTTTCTATTTTGAACCGCAAGATGGGCATTTTTGATCGAAGCTTGCAGTAATTCCCCTTGGCGATTGCGAATGTCAAAACGATCCAGTTGGGCAGGGGTAAGGGAAAAGCTGTTAGTGGTAACCATCATGGACCCTGCGTCCAAATAGCTCTCATGCAC
>CAZZLF010000183.1:0-4712 GCA_964654965.1 uncultured Bdellovibrio sp. | reverse complement strand
CAGCGTATGTTTGAAGCGAGAATGACCGCTGTGGAACAAGGCAAAGGAATTGATTGGGGTAATGCCGAAGTACTTGCGTATGCAACTTTGGTTCGAGAGGGCATAAACATTAGAATGACCGGTCAGGATGTTCAACGTGGAACGTTCACTCATCGTCATGCTGCAGTTACTGACTTTCAAACCAATGATCAGTATATTGCTATGAATGCCCTGAATCCGGCTGCAAAGATTTATATTTATAACAGCCATCTTTCTGAAACAGCAGCGATGGGAATTGAGTTTGGTTATTCGGTATCCGATCCAGATTCCTTGGTCATTTGGGAAGCTCAATTCGGTGATTTTGGAAATGGTGCCCAAGTCATCATTGACCAATTCATCGCGGCTTCAGAAAGCAAATGGCACCGAGCAAGCGGCCTAACCCTTCTTCTTCCTCACGGATTTGAAGGACAAGGTCCAGAACACTCTTCTGCCCGCTTGGAGCGTTTCCTTCAGCTTTGTGGAAAAAACAACATGTTTGTCGCCAATCCGACAACTCCTGCACAAATTTTCCATTTACTCAGAAGACAAGTAAAACGTTCCTTCAGAAAACCGCTCATAGTGATGACACCAAAAAGTCTACTCCGTCATCCGAAAGCGGTATCCGATATCAATGATTTAACAGGCAAGGACTTCCAAGAAGTGCTCGATGACTCTATTGCCGATACTTCAAAAATAAAACGTTTAATGATTTGTACCGGAAAAGTTTATTACGACCTACTCGATGAAAAAGAGAGTCGTGCTAAAAATGACGTGGCCATCATTCGACTGGAGCAACTCTATCCATTCCCAGAAGCTTCTCTTGCCAAGGCGATTTCTCGCTATCCAAACGCAAAAGAAGTATTTTTCATCCAGGAAGAACCCCGCAATATGGGAGCCTGGATGTACTTCCAGGGCATGTGGGGGGGAGCGCTTGCCAACTTTGGTGCCCGATTCCCTAAACTTGGATTGACTTATGTTGGACGCGAAATTTGCGCTTCTCCTGCAGTCGGATCAAAGAAACTTCACGATAAAGAACAAAAAGAAATCATTCTGAGAGCATTTCAGGATTAATTCAGAAGGAAACAACTATGAAATACGATATTCTCGCACCCCTCGTCGGTGAGTCGATCACGGAAGTAAGCATTCTCAAATGGAATAAACAAAATGGTGAAGCCGTCAAATCCGGTGATCAAATTCTTGAAATTGAATCTGATAAAGCAACAGTTGAAATCGTCGCTGAACATGCTGGCGTTTTGAATATTCTAAAACAAGCCGGTGAACGCGTTACTGTGAAATCCGTCATCGGTTTCATTGACTCCGAAGGAACAGCAACTACAACTGTTGCTGCACCTTCAAAAGGTGCGCCCCTTCCTCCGGCACCGAAGACAGCTTCAGCACCGATTGGAAATGTCGACAACTTAAGTCCTGCAGTCCGTAAAGCGGTTGTTGAAAACAATGTGAATACTGCCCAAATAAAAGGCACCGGCAAAGACGGTCGTCTCACCAAAGGGGATGTATTTGCATTCTTGGCCGCTGGTGGTGCTGCTCAAATGAATACCCAGGCTCCAAAACCTTCAGACAAGGCTGGTGATCGCCGCGTTCCGATGCCAATGATTCGCCAAAGGATTGCAGAGCGCCTGGTTTACGCCCAACATACCGCTGCGATTCTTACCACTTTCAATGAAGTCGACATGAAACCGGTAATGGATCTTCGCACCCAGTACAAAGACTCCTTTGAGAAAAAATATGGCGTGAAATTATCCTTCATGAGCTTTTTCACTCGTGCATGCACACTTGCTTTGAAACAAATTCCGGCAGTGAATGCATTTATTGATGGAAAAGACATCGTTTATCACGACTACTGTGACATCGGTGTCGCTGTAGGAACTGAGCGTGGTTTGGTAGTTCCAGTAATTCGTGGTGCTGAAAAACTGACGTTTGACGGAATTGAAAAGGCAATTGGTGATGTTGCCCTCAAGGCTCGAAACGGCAAACTCTCTATCTCTGATATGACAGGCGGTACTTTCACAATATCCAACGGCGGAACTTACGGTTCACTCCTTTCCACTCCCATTTTAAATCCTCCTCAAAGTGGAATTCTGGGAATGCACAAAATCATGGACCGTCCGGTCGTGATCAATGGAAAGATTGAAGTTCGTCCAATGATGTATCTCGCGCTTTCTTATGATCACCGAATCATCGATGGAAAAGAAGCGGTCACATTCCTGGTGACCTTGAAAGACTTGCTTGAAAATCCAGTTAAACTTGGCTTGGATTTCGCTTAATAAAAATTGCTGAATAGATAGGGAATTTAGTCATGGAACAGTTTGATTTGATCGTTATTGGCGGTGGACCTGCAGGTTATGTTGCATCGATTCGCGCGGCTCAGTTAGGAATGAAGGTAGTTTGTGTAGAGAAACGCCCTACCCTTGGTGGAACCTGCTTGAACGTAGGCTGCATTCCTTCCAAAGCGCTGCTCGATTCGAGCGAGCACTTTGCCATGGCTCAACACAAGTTTCAAAAACACGGTATTGAGATCTCTGGTATCAAGCTCAATTTAGAGCAAATGCTCTCTCGAAAAAATACTGTAGTAAAACAACTAACCCAGGGAATTGCAGGCCTTTTCAAAAAGAATAAAATTGATTGGGCACAAGGCATGGGTAAATTCGCTGGAATGGAAGGCGAAAACAAGATTGTCGAAGTAAATGGAGTTCTTGGAATGCGCACCTTGAAGGCTCCTAAAGTCCTCATCGCAACCGGATCTGAAGCAGTTGAACTTCCGAACTTGAAGTTCGACGGAAAAAAAATCATTTCCAATGTAGAAGCCTTGAATCTGAATGAAGTTCCTGGACACCTTGTCGTGGTAGGCGGTGGCGTGATTGGTCTGGAACTGGGCTCAGTCTGGAAACGCCTGGGTTCAAAAGTAACTGTAGTTGAATTTTCTGATAAATTGTTGGCTGTAATGGACCAGCAAATTGCTGGTGAAGCGAAGAAATCCCTCATCAAACAAGGGCTCGAAATCAAGCTCAATACTCAAGCAATTGCAGCAAAGCCAGCGGGCAATAAAATGGTGCTGGAAGTGATGGATCGTGGAACTCAAGCAAAAGAAAACATCGAATGCGATATCATTCTGGTTGCTACCGGTCGCCGCCCTTATTCTGATGGGCTCGCTCTCGACAAGATCGGATTAGGTACCGATGAACGGGGAAGAATCGACATCAACGACCACTTTGAAACCACGGTGAAAGGCGTTTATGCGGTCGGTGATACCGTACGCGGACCAATGCTTGCTCACAAAGCTGAAGAAGAAGGAATTGCCGCAGTTGAGATCATGGCTGGTCAAGCTGGTCACGTAAACTACAATACTATTCCATGGGTAGTATATACTTGGCCTGAAATTGCCGGCGTTGGACCAACTGAAGAAGAACTCAAACAAAAAGGAATTGAATACAAATCAGGAACTTTTCCCTTCATGGCAAATGGTCGCGCCATTGCCATGGATGAGTCCGAAGGACTCGTCAAAATTCTGGCAGATTCAAAAACCGATCGTGTTCTTGGTGTTCATATATTTGGGCCTCGAGCGTCTGATTTGATTGCGGAAGCAACAACAGTCATGGAATATGGCGGTTCGGCTGAAGATATCGCTAGAACTTGCCATGCTCACCCGACTCTTTCTGAAACCGTCAAGGAAGCGGCGCTAGCAGTGGCAGGGCGCAAGATTCATCTCTAATCATCTGTCAAATTTCTAATTATACGCTGTTCTACTGAATGATTTTTAAAGAATTAATCTCAATTGTCGAAAAGCAATTGAGGAACTATGAAAAAATCAATTGTAGCAGCATACATTCTGGGATCACTCTTCAACAATCAGGCTGAAGCAGCCTTATTGAAAATCCTCTCTTCAGAGCCGGATACCAAGGTTTTTGATGTGACGGATCCTATGAACAAAAAAGAATTGGGTCGAGCTCCCCTTTCTCTCGAAGACTTTGATACTACCGAACCAAAACTCTTATTGCTTGAAAAACCAGGATTCTCTTCTGCATACATTCCTTTTTCAGAGGGGGTTGCGACACATTTTTCAATCATGGCAAATCTACATCCAATTACCAATTGGACAACGGAAGAGCTTACCCGTAAAACAGTCGATACCGCAGAAGCGATTGTAGATCGCATTACTTCGGTTCAAGTACTTTTGGATGCTCGAAAAATAAAAGAAGCATTAACGGTCATCGATTCACTAAAATCAGAATACCCAAATAGTTTTTCCGTAAAACTACTTCAGGCGAATGCCTTTCTATTAAATGGAGATGGAAAGCGCGCGCAAACTATTTACAATGCGCTACTTGATGAAGTTCCTTCTTCAAGATCATACATGAAACAAGCACTAGAGGCGATGTCAACCGGACTTTCCGGTAGAAGAATGCCTGCTTCCGAAAAAGGAGATCGTTAATGCAAACATTCATTTTTGGTTCAATCTTATCGACATTGATTCTCGTTGCTACTTTTTTACACTCAAAAGCTGAGTTGAAAACGTTCTTGAATCCGGAAGGCCTGATCATCGTTATCGGTGGAACCATATCGATTGCCCTTCTTACTTCAAAAAAACAAGAACTCATCAATTTTTTAAAACTTTTGAAAAAAGTTCTGATGTACCACTCCAAAGAAAAAAACATTAAGAATATTTTGAGTGAATG
>CAZZLF010000182.1:0-4744 GCA_964654965.1 uncultured Bdellovibrio sp. | reverse complement strand
ACGTCGGCTCTGTATCGATTCTTGCTTCTTCTAAAATCGGTAGTGTGACTTTCTCGGTGAACACCAATACTGTCAATGGTGGAAGCAGCGGAGGTGGTCAAGTACTAGTATTCTCACCAACCACGCTTTCACCGGCAACAGGAACTTGGGTGACCACCGAAGTGGGAAATTCACCGATCAAGTCGGTCATCTTGACAAACGCGTCAGCAACCAACATTTATCTGAACTCGATCTTCACGACGACTACTGTTCCATTCAAGGTAACATCTGATGATTGCCCTCGATCACCAACAGCATTTGCGGTGAATGCCTCTTGTACCATCAATGTACAATTTGCTCCACAAACTGGAGGAACCTTCAACCGTTCACTCTTTGTGAACTGGTCTGCTCTTAATGATGGATCTAACGGTACCAACGCTGTGTTGTCTCTCGAAGGTTCTGGTCCTCAACCCTTGATTTTTGCCGGCTTGACTAATGCTTCAAATACAACCACGACTCAAACTCAGTTGAATTGGGTTGCCGCCAGTGGTGGAACCAATACTCAATATCGAATTTATGATGTGACTAATACTGCGAATCTGATTGCAACCCTTCCGCCCAATAATACCACCTACACTGTCACCGGCCTTACGCCAAACTCGGTTTATAAATATAAAGCATATGCGGTAAACACCGCAGGTGTTGAAGACGGAAACACCAGTATCATTACAGTTACCACTGGAGCATTAAATGGACCCGCTCTTACCTCAATTTCGAGTTCTGTTTTTCCGGCAACTTATGTACGTGCAGGTTTTGACTCGATTTCAATCGATGTTAATGGCTCTATTAACAACAACGATACATCACCAAACGGAACCATCAGTTATGTTTGCAAATTTTCAAGAGTGGTGAATGGATCAAGTACATCAAAAAGTGTTTGTACTGTCGGAGCTCTCGGTGGAACATTTAACTTCGACAATAATAGTGGCATATTGGCATGGACTCCGAAATTCGGTAATCAAGGTGTTTACGAATTTCAAATCACCGGTACCGACTCAGCTGGAAGCACCGCTCAGTACTTCACCGTAAACGTCGCACACCCGTATGGCTCAGCAACTCTAGGGAGTACCCGAAATCTAACTACCATCATTTCTGAATATCGCTCATCGTTTGCAGCTAGAACCCAACAAAATTCAACCAGTGCGACTAGCTGGTTGAATACGTTGAGCACTAATTATACAGCATCAGTTTCGGGAACCGCAAACTTCAATGGATCGAGCTCCAATACCAACTCGGATCCGGAACGTTTTAGCTTCGACGGTTCCACTCAATTAAATCTCGGCGCACCTTTGGCTGGACAAAGCCAATTCATGATCGATTATTGGTTATCAAATCCTGAAAGTACTTTTACGAACAATTCCACTGTTCTAAAAATGGATACTACAACTTCTGACAACGGCTTCGTCGTGAAACAGAATACTCTTGATAATGGTCAGCGTGCTCTGAGAATTGATTTTGAACGCTCATACGGTCGAATCATTGGAGTCGACAGTCCAGTTGCTTACTGGCGAATGGACGATCTTTCAGGTTCAACGATTGACGATTCGATCGGAACACTCGATGCAACCATTTCCGATACATCGGGAAATACCACCACAGTTGGTGCCACTTACAGCGTGACCGGTGCCACACTTGGTGAGACCGCCTCGACCGCAATTTCACTTCATACAAATAAAATGAAACTTCCAAATTCAGCAATCCTGAAACCAGCTACCGCCTTCAGTGTTGAAATGTGGATACGCTATCCTTCTCGAACTCAACCAGCTGATCACGATCTTTACACGTTTAATACGACGAGTACCGCTTTAGGTTTGAATATCAGTGTTGTTTCAGGTGTCTTAACCTTGAAATACAAACCTGCCAATGCCACAACAGTGACTTTGACGGCAAACTATGCTTCTTACGGCAACTTATTTGACAACAACTGGCACCACTTGGTTTTCACATCCCGCGCGGCGAAAAAAGTACTCTATATGGACGGAGCAGAGCTCATCACTTCGACCGCAAACGATGGACCCATCTCTTGGCCGACCACTCCTGACAATGCACACATTGTTTCAGGTGGAGATTCTTCAAACCCAGTACAAGTAGATGAAGTTGCAGTATATAGTCGCGAAATTGATAGTGATATCGTGAAAAACCATTTGGCTGCCGGCGATCACTTTGTTCGAAATCAAGCATTCTACCCCGCAAACGCTCACATGCAATCCAGACCATTGGGCTTCTGGCGATTGAGCGACACTGGCAACAATAACCTTTCACAAGACTTCAGCGGCAACCAACAAGATCTGATCAATCCGGGTGGAACCATGTACCGAACTACTGCTGGAGTTTACTCTCGCTCTGGTGGATCCGCTCCAGAAGTAATCGGTGCAACTTATCCATGGACAAATTGCACTGTCAATCAGTACGAGAACCGGTTAGTGAACGGTGATCGTCTTTCATTTGACCAAAAGCTCACTTTTTCAACATGGATTAATTTTAGTTCAAATATTTCATCTAATTGGTATTCAGTTTTCTTCAACACGAATGTGAACGCAACTGACATGAGGGGAATAACGTTTTACGCACAACCAAGCGGAAAACTGATCGCTGTTTTTAACGCTAATTGGAACGGAAATAATACCGGTTATGCTTATATTCAATCCGCTGATGCTGTTGTTCCGAATTCATCCACCGGTTCATTTACATTAGGCTGGTATCACATTGCGATGACTTATGATGCCTCTCAAGTCGCTGCTAAGAGAGTTCAGTTCTACGTCAACGGCATTCCTATTAGAATGGCAGCACCAACCGGAACCATTCCTTCTTCCCTCTCTACCCTCTCTGGTCCTAGCTGGCAATTTGAATTGGGAACTTGGGCGACCAATTCCGGATGTTGGGGGAATATCATGCAGTACTCGATGAATGAAGCAACGATTTATGATCGAATTCTAGGAGCAAACGAATTGCGTGCTCAAGCGCACGAAGGAAGTCTTCGTTATTGTGACGTACCCGTTACTTCTGAACTCACCAACCCTTACAACGGAAGACCTTTCGACAATTTGAACATGCTGTTTGACGGCACTAAGCTCACGGTGAAACGTAATTCCAAAATCGAGTGCGCACTCAGGCCAGGTGTCAACTTGAGCTCTGAAGGATTAGATTTGGTATTTGGATCAACATCCGGTGGGTTCAAGGGTCACCTCACCGATGTGAGAGTTCATGGAGCATCTTCAGGAACGGTGGCAACAGGTCAAGATGCTTACGTTGGTTTCTACAATAGTATGGACCAACATCGCATCAATCCGATCGGTGGAATCGTCACAACCAACCTCGTGAAAATTTTCGAGCCCTCATCAGCGATGGATGGTGTTCGTCCGTATAGTCCGGGTTTCGATGTTAACAAAGTTCAGTACACAGACATCGGTTATCAGATCAATGGTATTCGCCAAGAACCGGGTTATTTGAAAAACTTCACCAATACAGGATGGAACGGTAATGGAACTCCAACTAACCCTTATCGTCTAAGCTTTGATGGAATCGATGATTGGGTCGATCTCGGTGTTTCACCAGTTTACGACACCAACTCAAGTAAGTTTAGCGTTTGCGCTTGGGTCAAAACCAACCAAGATGCAAACATCGCCATCTACAACCGAGGTGATTCCAATGGATGGGGAGATTTCAACTTGGGAACCTATAGCAGTGGTTTATGGGTATACATAGCTGGAGTCTGGAACAATAGCAGTTCATATTACGGAACCTATCGAAATAACTACTGGCACTATTTCTGTGGTGTTGCAAGCGCAACTCAATACTGGAACTACCTAGATGGAAATATCGCCATGGGTCCTGCCAGCAGAAGTGGGGCGCTTCCAAATCCTACTAATTTTCTGATGCGTAGCTCGCTCGGTAGAGCTGTAAACTACGGCTATGGTGGAAACTCTAACGGAACCTTTTTCTCGGGTGACATGGGTGGAGTGCATATCTATAACGAAGCTCTTACTCAGGCACAGATCAAGCAAAACTGCGCCGCCCAAGCTGGAAACTACAACATGACGACTTGTGCTGCCCCTTAAGCACATTCAATCATTCCAAATATTTACCTGATCCTGCCTACCCCCCCTTTTTTTCAAGGAGGTAGGCCTCATTTTATTTTTTACATAATAATTATAGACAAAATAGCTCGGATGGTTTATAAAGCTAAAAAAACAATCCGAGTTGGCTTCCATTTTGGGATTCAGCTCAACAAAAATGAGAGAAATAGGAGTACCCAATGAGAAGTTTAGCTAAGAAAATAAGCGCGGCAATGGTAGCTACCAGCTTGATGGTTGGTGCAGTTGCTTACCCAACAAAAAACGCAAATGCAGGCGTTGGACTTGCAGTGGTCGGAGCCCTTGCTTCTAACGGAAGCGGAATGATCATCCTACCCGCAGGTGTGGCGATCGCATCCATGTTCGGCGGATTGGGTCTGTTTATGTTCGGTTGCTATGCATTCCTCGACGAGATGGAACCAGGCGATGTCAGAGGCGCCGCTAAGGCGTTTGGCGTATTATTTCTCGATAAAGGAACTGCTAATGGCACCCTTCATGCTGATATTCGCACCAAGCTATTGGCGAACTACCGCAATGAAAACCTGAACGAAAACGACGCTGACCTTCTTGCTCAGATCATCGTGAACAAGGTTCAAAACACCAAGGTTACTGATAACTCCTCTACTGAAGTT
>CAZZLF010000181.1:0-4773 GCA_964654965.1 uncultured Bdellovibrio sp. | reverse complement strand
AAAAGCCTCATTTGTAATTTAAAGCCACAAAAAAAGCCGCTCCCGAATGGGAAGCGGCTTTTTTAGATTTTGAAAATCAAAATTTGAATTAGTGATTTGCGCTAGATTTAGCGTTGATGTAGCTGATCACATCACCAACGGTTTTCATCTTTTCAGCTTCTTCATCAGGAATGTCCATGTCGAATTCTTCTTCCATGGTCATAACGAGTTCCACGATGTCGAGGCTGTCAGCACCGAGGTCTTCAATGAAAGACGCTGCTGGATTCACTTTTTCTGGTTCAACTGCAAGTTGATCGCAAATGATCGACTTGACTCTTTCTTCTGTGTTAGCTGACATGATCTGTCTCCTTAGTATTTTTGAGAAGTACTACCCTAACGCGGTAAGTTTTAAATGTAAAGACCACCATTCACACCGATTACCTGACCGGTAATATAGCGAGATTCGGGCCCGGCAAGAAACGAAACGAGTTGCGCAACGTCATGGGCGGTGCCTAGGCAACCCAATGGAATATTTTGAGAAATAGCGTTTTTTTGGGTCTCATTCAGGGCATGAGTCATGTCTGTTTCAATATAACCTGGGGTCACTGCGTTGACCCGAACTTTTCGAGAAGCCACTTCTTTCGCCAAACTTTTTGTTAATCCAATCATTCCTGCCTTAGCAGCAGAGTAGGCGACTTGTCCCGCATTTCCCATTTCCCCAACGACCGATGAAATTTGGATGATGGACCCATTGCGGTTTTTCATCATCAGTTTGACCGCTTCACGACAGAGTAAAACTGCACTGACTAGATTCGTTTGAAGAGTGCGATCTAAGGATTCTTTTTTAAGTCGTAAAATCAGAGAGTCTTCTGAAATGCCAGCATTGTTCACCAAAACCTCGAGGGGCATTTCTTTTTTTGAAATTGCTTCCATTGCATGGACGACTTCTTCTTCGTTGCTCACATCAAAACGCATGGCTTCGGCACTTCCACCAGCGCTCACAATTTTATGAACAACTTCCAAGGCTTTTGCCTCGTTCGAAAGATAGTTGACGATCACGTGAAAGCCACGAGCACCAAGAGTTTCGCAAATAGCAGAACCAATTCCGCGTGAGCCTCCAGTGACTAATGCCATGGTTGAAGTCGATGGGGTCATTTTGATGCTCCTTCTGCGAGTTTCAGCGTCTCAAGATCATAGATAGGATAAACTTCAAGATTTACGCCTTCCATTCCTTTGGTGATTCTCTTTGTAAGTCCTTGTAATACTTTTCCGGGGCCAAATTCAAACGCAATGGTGCACTCCGGAATCAGTGATTCCACACTTTGTTTCCACATGACGGAATGATCCACTTGTTCAGCGAGTAGAGGAAAAATTAATCCTTCCTCCTGAGTGATTCGAGAAGTGCGATTTGGAATATAAGGTGTTTGCAGGGCGGAAAGGTGACCTTGCTTTAATGCATCTTCAAAAATAGCTTCCATTCTTTTTCTGGCAGGCTTCATCAGCGAGCAGTGGAAAGGCGCGCTGACTTGAAGGCGTTTGGCCATCACGCCGCGAATTTTCTTTTCGGAAATCAATTTTTCCAGAGTGTCGACTGCGTCTACGGATCCAGACACTACAATTTGTCCGGGAGCATTGAAATTGGCAGGTTCTACTACGCAGTCTACTGCATAAGTTTCTCCGCTCGTTTTTCGTTTTTCAATCGCGAGTAAGGTCGCTTCTTTACACCATTCGGTTACAGTAGCATCTTCAGCGCCTAGGATGGCACTCATGGTTCCTGCCCCCACTGGAACGGCCTTTTGCATGGCAAGCCCGCGTTCTCTTACCCATTGAATCGCATTCGAAAAAGGAATGGCTTCACAGGCTACTAATGCTGAATATTCCCCAAGGGAATGACCGAGATGAACATCGGTTTGAATTTCAAGCTCGCTTTCGGCAACTCGAAAACAGCCGGTGGATACAGCTAAAATTGCAGGTTGGGCATTTTCGGTGAGGGTTAACTCTGATTCAGGACCTTCGAAAAGTAGTTTCTTTAAATCAAACCCCAGGGAGTCAGAAGCTTCTTCAATGGTTTGGCGAAAAACGGTGAATTCATCATAAAAAACTTTTCCCATTCCCAATTGTTGAGAACCTTGACCTGTAAATAGTCCTGCCTTTTTTATTGTGTTCATTTATTTTCTCCGAATTTGATGGTTCGTGGAAATGGACGATACCTTAAAATAAAAAAAACTCCCGATTTCGAAAAATTCGCTCGGGAGTTTTTAGGATAGTAAAATTTTAAGCCTGCCGACTTCATCAAAAAGATCTTTGTTTGGATCAATTTGGAATGAGGTTGAAATCTAACTGGTGCGATTATGCAGTCGCAGTAGTGGATTTCTTGGCTGCTTTTTTAGATTTTTTTGCAGTCGCTGCGTTGTAGAGACCTTCTTTGATCGCTTTCATGGAAACGGTATGAGCGCGAACCGGTTCATGGGTGAACGCACAAGTGGTTCCAGAAATAGGATCCAAATTGTATGCTGCAGAATAACGGCGCTGATTACGACGACTACGTGAACTTTTCTTCTTAGGAACTGCCATGGTCCTTAAACCCTTTCTTAAATCTTTGTGGAATGGGTAAATTCAACTAAAATCGAGGAGTTGTCAAGAAAATCCTTGACGGTATCCTTAGATTTAGGCAAGCAATGATAGACATGAAAAAATCTAAAAAAGCGGTGAAAAAAGGCGCATCAAAAATCAATCTCAAGAAGAAGCCTGTCGTCGCTATGGGGAAATCTTCTTCAAAGAAGACCGTTGCTAAGCCTTCAGCTCAGAAATCGGTTAAAAAGCCAGTCGCGAAGATGACCGCTAAGGCTAAGAAACCACAGGTAAAAATTCAAGCTAAGCCGTCTAAGCCCGTTGCAAAAGGGCACGGAAAAGGTCAGGAATTGCAGGCTAATAAAGCGCATCCTAAGGCAGCGGCCAAGGTCGCACCCAAAGCTACTAAACCGGTAAAACCCGAACCAGCCAAAAAGGGTGGAAAAGCTCCCGCTCCGGTTGTTGCAGCTATTCTGACCAAAAGTCCCGCAAAAGCACCAAAGGCGCCAAAACTAAGCGCATCTTCAGAGCGGATGTGCCGTGAAGCTTCTTGTGAAAATTTGGCGACCACCAAAGGCTACTGCCGACTGGATTACATCAAGAATTGGAAGAAGATCAAACGTAAGGAAATGATCTTAAAAGAAGGTAAGTTGAACCAGTATATCGAAGAATTGGTGGGAAAATACCCGGACAAGTACATCGATATTATTCGACAAGACCTCTCCTCCGAGATGAGTTTCAACAAAGTGATCCACGACCTCGAGCTGGATGAGTCGATCGATGATCTGGATTACGATGGAGACTCAATTGATGCGCTCATTGGCGGCATCAAAAAAGACATTGAAGATCTTGGCGAAGACGAATTTTAATTCGATCTGCAATTTAATCTTCAATTCTCTGATTTTTTAAGCCTGAATTTTTTTCATCTGAAATAAGCGTTGAAAAATGGCTTTTTAGAGCGGTTTTGACTTCGGGGTCATTAACCGAATCTGAAAGTCTTTTTAGATAGGTGATTTTCAAATTCCGATCTTCTGGAAGCTCTTCAATGAAATTAATGCTGGCGTGGATGTATGCAGATTTCAGCAACTCCCTGTCTTCCGTCAATTCCATGGGAATTCGATTCAAGGCGTTTTCCAAGGCTTCTATCGTTTCTTTTGGATTGTTTTTCACATATTCCAGCATTTCAATCGTGTTGTTCAACGATGCCTCATCATTGTCGGATTGATCAGACTGATTGGCGGCCCTTTTGTCTAAAGTGGTTTTAAAAAATTGTTCGGTCGGTGAAGACCCCAGGTAAGAGGAAGCTTGACTGCTGTGGGACTTTTCTTTTTGAGTCGAAGTTTTAGAGTCGGATGAAGGATGCTGTTTGGTAAGTTCGTGTTGGATTTGATCACTACTATCAAGAAATTGGGCCATTTTTTGAACTAACTCTTGTTGCTCGTGATTCTTGGTCGGAGATTGGGTTTGGAAATACTTTCCGAGCAAATGATCAATTCCGTAATAGGATCCAATCATCAGTGTGATTAAAACGACGATGGTTTTCACGCTTGATTCCTTCCTTATGTTCCCTAGATTAAATGATTTTCATCGATATCACAAAGAAAAGCTTGATAAAACAAATCAACAATGAAAAAATTATGAATAACATAGTATTGTTACTGTGTGGGGGCTTGGGATATGAAACTTCATTTTGTACTATTTTCAATTTTAGGAGTGCTGATCTTTTCTGGCTGTCAGCAGGGGTCGGTAAAAGAAGTTGCATCCGGTGATCCTTCATCATCGAATTTGGTGAGCCCAACACCGACAGCAACACCTACTGCAACTCCCTCTCCGACAGCGACCCCAGTACCAACGAGTACACCGATTGTTTTTCCTGCACCGGTGGACGCGGTTGTCGATTTGGGAGTCACTCAATCTGCTTCGATTCAATCGAGTTGGTCAAAAGGGTTGAGTTGGATTGGATCATTTTTGGTGAGTAGTGCCCAGGCTCAAACGGGATTTCCTGCCGGGGAAACTTTTCCTTCATCCCCTTTTCAATTGTTTGATGCAAGTTCATTGATCGCCATCTTGACTGCAGGAATTGGAAAAAACAATTTTGATCAATTGTTGAGTTTGGAAGCAAATTACTCCGTTGCTTTGCAAACTAATTCGCATTTACCGATACCAGAAGAATTATTGCAGACTTATCAATTCAAGTTAAATTGTGCCCTTTGGCAATTACAG
>CAZZLF010000180.1:0-4802 GCA_964654965.1 uncultured Bdellovibrio sp. | reverse complement strand
AGCTGACTAAAAAAGTTAGGTGAAGTGTAACTGTTCTTGATTTTGGTACCCCTTTACTTTAAAAGCATTCTTCTGTGGAAGAGCTGATACCATCCGTAACCAATCAAACGATTACCACCCGAATTGCGCACTCCGGCGACGCGAATTATGCCGCCCAGATCGCCGATGAAATGGAGTCTTCCGCCAAGGCTCGTGGGACGGGTATTGCCAAGCGTTCTCCAGACTATCTTGCGACCAAAATGGCAGAGGGCAAGGCTGTCATCGCCCTGGATCACGACGGAACCTGGGTTGGGTTTTGTTACATCGAGGCTTGGAGTCACGGCAAGTTTGTCGCAAATAGCGGATTGATTGTTTCCCCTTCCTATCGCAAATCAGGCGTCGCAACCGAAATTAAGCGAATGGTTTTCAACCTTTCCCGCAAGAAATTCCCCGAAGCTAAGATTTTTGGCCTTACCACCGGTTTGGCGGTCATGAAAATGAACAGCGAGCTGGGATACGTGCCGGTGACTTACAGTGAATTGACGGATGATCAGGAGTTTTGGTCAGGGTGCAAGTCATGCGTGAACTATGAAATTTTAATGAGCAAGGAACGCAAAAATTGCCTTTGCACCGGCATGCTTTACGATCCTGCAAAAGAGAACAAGAGCAAGTAATCATGACAGCTAAAAAAGTTATTCTTGGATTCAGTGGTGGTTTGGATACCTCATTCTGTGTGAAATATCTTTCCAAAGAACGTGAGATGGAAGTTCACAGTGTTTTGGTCGATACCGGAGGTTTTTCGGAAGAAGAACTCACTCAGATCGAAGCACACGCTTATCGGTTGGGAGTGAAGTCTCACACGACGGTTCGTGCAGTGAAGAACTATTACGATCGAATCATCAAGTATCTTGTTTTCGGTAACGTTCTGAAGAACCAGACATACCCACTGAGCGTAAGTGCTGAACGCCTGATCCAGGCTCTGGAAATTGTCAGAATCGCACGTGAAAAAGATGCGCTTGCCGTGGCTCATGGAAGTACAGGGGCAGGAAACGATCAGGTCCGCTTTGATCTCATTTTTCATGTGCTTCATCCGCAAGCTGAAATCATTACTCCGATTCGCGATCTGAAACTGAGTCGTGATGAAGAAATTGAATACCTCCGCAAACACGGGGTGGAGATGGATGCAAAAAAATCAGCTTATTCCATCAATAAGGGATTGTGGGGAACCAGTGTCGGTGGACGTGAAACCCTGAAGTCTCTCGGAAAGCTTCCTGAAGAAGCTTGGCCAACTCAGGTGACTAAGACAGGTTCCGAAACCGTTCTATTGGGATTCAAAAAAGGGGAGCTCACTTCGGTGAACGGCAAGCATTTTGATCATCCGGTCGAGGCGATTCGCCATCTCAACTCGATCGCTGCTCCTTATGGAATTGGCCGTGATATTCACGTGGGTGATACCATTATCGGAATCAAAGGACGCGTAGGCTTTGAGGCCGCTGCTCCTGTCCTGATCATCAAAGCTCACCATCTTCTGGAAAAGCATATTCTCACCAAATCTCAACAAAACCTGAAAGAGCAGCTTGCTCAGTTTTATGGCAATTCACTTCATGAAGGGTTGATTCTTGATCCGGCGATGAGAAATATTGAAGCATTCTTTGAGAGTTCACAGGCTCACGTTTCGGGAACTGTTTCGATCGAGCTTCATCCGTACCGATTCTTCATGCTCGGTGTGGAATCCGAGTTTGATCTGATGTCGAGCAAGTTCGGCGCATACGGAGAAATGAATTCTGGTTGGAGCGGTGAAGATGTTCGCGGATTCAGCAAGATTTTCGGAAATCAGCTTAAAATTTATCACACTATTTCGGGAGGCGAAAACGCGGAATGGAAAAAGTAAGGGTTGGGGTCATCGCTGGTGCAGGATATACCGGTGGTGAACTGGTCCGTTTGCTCTTGAATCACGAATTCGCCGAGATCGCCTTTATTCAGAGTCGAAGCCAAGCGGGCAAATCCATTCACAGTGTTCACACGGATCTTCTAGGCATTTCTAACCTTCAGTTTGTTGCGGAGCCTGATCTACAGGATCCTTCCCTTCAAGTGATCTTCATGGCTCTTCCTTATGGAGAGGCCAAAGATTTTCTCGAAAAAAATCAAGTTCCTGATCGAGTGAGTGTCATTGATCTTTCCCATGATTTTCGTCTCAAACCAAAATCCAAAGTGGGTAACCGTCAGTTCATTTATGGACTCCCGGAAGTCCGTCGTGAGGAAATCAAAAATTCCAAATACATTGCCAATCCAGGCTGTTTTGCGACTGCAATCCAGCTTTCACTTTTGCCGCTCGCTAAAAGTAAAAAGCTTGGCGAAGCTTTTGTGACTGGTGCAACTGGCTCCACTGGTGCCGGACAAAAATTGACTGAGACTTCCCAGTTCAGTTATCGACTGAATAATTTATCGACCTACAAAACACTTTCTCACCAACATGTAGCTGAAATCGAGCAAACCTTGCAGGATCTACAAGGTGATTCCAAGCCCAAGGTTCATTTCGTTCCTTGGCGTGGAGATTTCACCCGCGGTATTTTTGTGAGTACCATTGTCTCTTCAAACCTTTCCAAACAACAGGCTCTTGATCTTTACCGGTCGTATTATGAGGGCCACCCTTTTGTCAGCGTTACCGGCGATGTGATCAGCATGAAGTCGGTTGTGAACACCAACCGTGCTCACATCGAGATAAATCAGGCTGAAGATAAGCTTGCGATCAATGTAGCCATCGACAATTTACTAAAAGGTGCGAGTGGACAAGCAATTCAAAACTTCAATCTCATGCATGGTTTTCCCGAGGATACAGGTCTTCGACTCAAGGGAGTGGTATTTTAAGTGGAATTGCTTCCGGTTTATTCATTAAACGATATTACGATTACCAGAGCAGAAGGTGCTCGCGTTTTTGATTCGGATGGAAAACCTTATCTTGATTTCTATGGCGGTCATGCCGTCATCAGTATTGGTCACCGTCACCCGCACTGGTTGAAAAGAATTGAAGATCAGCTTTCTAAAATTGCTTTTTATTCCAACTCGATCAAAATGCCCATCCAGGATGAACTGGCAAAGTTGCTTGGTCAGGTCTGTGGTAAGCCGGAATATAGGCTGTTTCTCTGTAATAGCGGGGCAGAAGCAAACGAAAACGCATTTAAATTGGCATCATTTCACAATGGGCGTAAAAAAATAGTCGCATTCAAGAAATCCTTCCATGGGCGCACGTCTCTCGCGGTGGCTGCAACCGATTCACCGTCAATTATAGCACCCGTGAACGAAACCCAGAATGTGGTGTTTCTTCCATTCAACGATGAGGTTGCTCTTCGGGATTACTTTCAAGATCAAGGACAAACTGTTGCAGCGGTGATTGTAGAAGGAATTCAGGGAGTCGGAGGAATTCGAGTTGCTACAGCTTCATTTTTAAAAACCATTCGTGAAGTCTGTGATGAATCGGGAGCAATCTATATTGCCGATTCGGTTCAATGTGGATACGGCCGAAGTGGTCATTTTTTCTCACATGACCATGCTGGCGTTAGTGCTGATATCTACACCATGGCGAAAGGGATGGGGAACGGCTTTCCGGTAGCAGGAATCATTGTTCATCCTAAACTTCAGGCTAAAACAGGAATGCTTGGAACCACTTTTGGCGGAAATCCCCTTGCTTGTGCAGCTGCATTGGCTGTTTTGGAAGTGATGGAAAAAGATCAGCTGATCAACCGCGCACGTGAAAGTGGTGACTACTTGATGAGTGAACTTCAAAAAATTCCTGGCATTTTGAATCTTCGAGGAATGGGGTTGATGATCGGATTTGATCTTCCTGAAACAAAAAAAGATCTTCGTTCCCGCTTACTTTCGGAATTCAGGATATTTACCGGAGAAGCAAAGCCAAATACCGTTCGTCTTTTGCCGATGTTGAATATTTCAAAGTTTGAAATGGATGAAATCCTGGAAGCATTGAGGAAGTTATCATGAAACAATTTTTATCCGTAAAAGATGTGAAAAGTGTAGGGTATATGGTCGAGAAGGCGCTTGGCTATAAGGCTAATCCCCTCAAAGATCAGACGCTTGGTATGAATAAGCGTATAGGATTGTTGTTTTTCAATCCGAGCATGCGCACTCGGATCAGCACCCAACTTGCTGCCAGAAATCTGGGTATGGAAGCGATTGTTTTGAATGTGGGATCGGAAGGTTGGTCTCTCGAGTTCGGTGAAGGCGCAGTCATGAATGGCACGACCGTCGAACACATCAAGGATGCTGCTCCTATTTTGGGTTCTTTTTTTGATATTCTTGCGATTCGAAGTTTTCCAAAGTTTCAAAATCGTGAAGAAGATCAAAGCGAACAAGTCATGAATTCGTTCGTCAAGTATGCCAAAGTTCCGATCGTGAGCATGGAAAGTGCAACTCGCCATCCGCTTCAGAGTTTGGCTGACATCATCACGATGGAAGAACATTTCAAAGAGAAGCGTAAGCCAAAGGTGGTCCTCACTTGGGCACCTCATCTTAAATCGATTCCTCATTGTGTAGCGAATTCTTTTTCAGAATGGGTATTTGCCTGGGAAAAAGCTGATTTCGTCATCACGCATCCAAAAGGTTATGAATTGTTGCCTGAATTCACTCGTGGGGCTACTGTCGAGTACGATCAATCAAAAGCCCTAGAGGGTGCCGATTTTGTCTATGTGAAAAACTGGAGCGCGATGGAACCCTATGGAAAAGTTTTGGGTGAATTTCCAGAGTGGATGCTTCGTGAAAAAAGCTTCGAGTCAGTAAAAAATTATCACGCTAAAGTAATGCATTGTCTT
>CAZZLF010000179.1:0-4810 GCA_964654965.1 uncultured Bdellovibrio sp. | reverse complement strand
AAAACTCAACCGTGTACTGGATGAACTGACCCACGAATATATTCGTGAACTCCTTGTTGAGGCAGGAGTTGAATTGGGCAAGGGAATTTACCACTCCATGGGAACAAGCTTTCTCAAAGGAGTGACTGCCGCATCCATTGGAAAAGCTTCCCTCAGCTTTGGTGTTGATGTCGTAAAGGGTGCCGGGATCAGTTTTCTCATCCACCTGATTACGAAACCCCTGAAAGGTGCTCGCCTTCCGCCGGAAACCATTTGGGTCGAAATTTTAGAATCAAATCCAGGACTAATTTTAAATCCTGAATGGATGAACGAAGCCGGCAGTCCCGATGCTCCTTGGATGACCCACTGTCTTTCATTGGAAAGAAAAAGAAATCAAGTTATGGAAGCTCTTGAAAACCTGGTGAGCAATGAAGAAAGTCTTTTTAGAAATGAGATTTTAAAAATCAACGAAACTCTGAAGCCAGTTCAGCCAAAAATTGCTGCACCTGCAGATCACACTTACGTCGTTCATCCAAAATCGATGAAATCAGACGCCTCTGAAATTCCGTTTTGGGCTATCATTCACTGATCTGATCGTGTTTGAGTTCTTCACCAGGAAGCACTCCTTTTTGATTCACGATCTTGGCAGGAATGCCTGTTACTGTTGAGTGCGCTGGAACGCTTTTAATCACGACTGAATTTGCTCCCACGCGGGAATGTTCTCCAATCACTATATTACCAAGAATCTTTGCTCCTGCCCCTACCACGACACCATTTTGAAGGGTTGGGTGACGCTTCACCGGATTGAGATCAACTCCTCCCAGAGTTACACCATGATAGATCAAACAGTCGTCACCGATTTCGGCGGTCTCACCGATCACCACACCCATACCATGGTCAATGATCAAATTCTTTCCGATCTTGGCTCCAGGGTGAATTTCAATCCCCGTGAGAAAACGACTGAATTCCGCAACTGCTCTTGGAAAAAAAGGAATCTTTGCTTGATAAAGAAAATGAGCCAGGCGATGAAACATCACTGCTTTAAATCCAGGGTACAAAAACAGCACTTCTAAAGCGCTTTTCGTTGCAGGATCATACTTCAAATAAGCCTGGATCGAACGAATCATTTTGACTTCCACCTCAGGTCGACTAAGCGCCCATGATGTTATAACCAGAATCCACGTGGATCACGCTTCCGGTCATGTGTTTTGCCGAATCATTGCACAAGAAGGCTGCGAGTGCGCCCACATCTTCCGGTGAAACGTTTTCACGCATCGGAGATTTTTCCGCAACCGTCGTGAGAAAATCTCGAAAGTTTGAAATTCCACCCGCTGCCGCCAGGGTCTTGATTGGGCCTGCAGAAATTGCGTGGACTCGGATTTTTTTAGGTCCCAAATCAGCCGCAAGATATTTCACACACGACTCAAGTGCAGCTTTTGCGACTCCCATCACGTTATAGTTTGGAATCACTTTCTCGGCACCGTAATAAGTCAGGGTCAGAATGGTTCCGCCATTCAGCATGATCTTTTCCGCTTCACGTGAAACCGCAACTAGGGAATAGGCACTCACATCCAGTGCAAGTTTGAAGCCTGCACGAGTCGTATCAACAAAACGACCGCCCAGATCTTCCTTATTCGCAAAAGCAATGGAGTGAATCACAATGTCAACTGTATCCCATTTCTGCTTTACTGTGCTGAAGAACTGGGTGATCTGCTCATCATTGGAAACATCGAGTGGAGCAATAATCTCAGCACCGAGACTTTCCGCTAGTGGGCGCACTCTTTTTTCAAGATTTTCACCTAAAAAATTGAATGCAAGTTTACATCCTTGAGCATGAAGAGCCTGAGCAATACCCCAAGCAATAGATCGATCATTGGCTAATCCGAGGATCAGCGCTTTTTTACCCTCTAACGGTTTCATAAAACTCCTAGAATTACTGAAGACAAGGATTATTAAAAATCTGTTGTCTCATGGAAGAATTCAGGAACGATAACGGGCAAACCGGAGTTCCGTCCAGCAAAACCTGGAATGCCACTTGAGAAGTGGATAGGAAGTTTCCTATGATGGATCCTGCAAAAACCGCATCTCCCGGCCTGACGTTCAAGGTCGGTTGCAAGCCATGTACCCGCGTTGCCACTCGACCAGAATGAATAATAGTCAGATAGTAAGTTCCGGCAAAACCGGGAAGGTTTGATATCCCGAATTCGGAAACAATTCCCCTCGCCGGTGAAAGATAAGCTCCAAAACCTACTGTGTTAAAAAGAATATAGGGACTAACGCTGGAATATCCGGTTCCACTTCCATAAGTAGGCGTGCTGGCAAAACTGCCAATCGAGGGAAACGTCGTACTGTTCAAAATATCGATATTATCCGTATTCGAGCCGCATGAAGCGAGCTGAGTCGAGAGCAAAGCCAAAGCAAAAATTTTCATCATTCTATTTTTCATAATTTGATTTTCACTCCCAGGTCAAAGTCCATCGATGACATGAAGGCTCTTGAGAAAAATGCTGTTACTGGAGTATGTCCGACCAAGGTAACTCCATCGGCGATGCCATACTCAAAACCTGGTTTGATCTGAGCCGCAAAATAGGCAGACCAGTTGAATACAGATTGATTGGTTACGCTCACAAAGGCAGCGGCGAATCCAGCTCCTACAGATAGAGTGGTGTTAAAATCTTTAGATGCTTTTCCACTGAGTTCGACATTCGCCAGCACAGGAATCATTTTCAATGAAGAGGTACCGTCTGCGCGTACGCGATAAGAATTGTAACCGACACTCAAAAAGTTAGACAAAGAGTCGTCGATCATCGGTGCAACATAAATTGATGCGCCAAAACCAACCATAGAAGAATAACCGGAAGAAGTGGTTCCCATTCCCACCGGATACTTCACGTTTGCTTCGAATTGATCGAATGCATGGGCCTGGGTAATCCACAAGAATGAAAGTAACGCCAACCATTTTGTTTTCATAATTAAAAGGTTAACGCAAACTTTCAAAGATTCAACCGCTATATGTTTTTTCGGTTGAATAATTTAATGATAAAGTTCAATCATGCAGATCTTGTTCGAAGACGAACACCTCATCGCAGTGAATAAACCCTCCGGGGTTCCCTCGAACACTCTTGAAGAAAGCAGTGTCGATTTTCCTAGCGTCGAAGAGCAATTACAAAGACTCTGTGCGCCAAGCTCTGTTTTTTTATTACACCGTCTAGATGTAGGGACCAGCGGAGTTCTCCTTTTTGCCCGAAACGAAACCATCTATGAAAAAATGCGGGATCTCTTTCGGTTAAAAAAAATCAAAAAAATATACTTCGCTTTCAGTAAACATCCTCTCTCCGCCGAACTCCCCCTCGATATCACCCACTCACTGGCCCACCATCCGAAAAGCAAAAAAAGAATGGTGGTGATTGAACCCAGCAAAATGGCAAAACACCCGCATCGATTTTTCAGAGGAAAACCCCTAAGTGCCCATACCCGAATTTTATCGGTGACCCAAACAGAATGGCTGAACCAATCTCTTTATCGGTATGAAGTAGAAATCATCACAGGGGTCATGCACCAAATCCGTGCCCACTGCCGATTCATTGGAATTCCACTCGTCGGTGATCCGGTCTATGGAGAAAAAACAGAAAACCCAGCTTCAGAATTTCCGAGACTGGGCCTTCATGCTAAAAAAATCGAATTCAAACTGAATGACTACTTATACCAGATTGAAGCCCCTGGTCCCTGATCCATCACCCTTGTTGGTGAATCTGCCAGATCAATCAAATATAAAGCAGGATTCAAGTTGGCTCTGAAGGTGGAATCAATCACGCCTTCGCCTGGATAAAAACCTCCGCCCAACATTCCTTTCGGAGTCAGCTCAAAAGTAAACGCAAAAATCCCGTAAGTTCCATACGCCCAATCGGTCGTATCACCACTGGCGATGTATAGCTGGCTGGATTGCTGAGGTTTGTAGCCGTTCCATCGAGCCATCGTTTTTGCCATTGTCTCAAAGGTTTGCCGATCTTTTTGATTCGGGATCGGATCATAAGAATGTCCCCAAGGATAAAGAATCAATTCGCTATAGGTATGATAGGAAAGCAATACTTTCAAATTCAAGTGATCTGCGACAAAGTCTCGAATCGTTTTTGATTCAGGCTCACTAAAAGGCTCAGGACCCATGTATGTATCACTGGATGCATTAGTACTCGAACCGCCAGTACCCCACTGAAATCCATAATTTCGATTTAAGTCCACGCCATAGGAAGAATCATCTTGATTCAAACGACGATTTTTTCTCCACATGTGATAGGAACCACCTTCGATGTCAAATTCGGCACCATCCGGATTCACCATGGGAATAATCCAGATATCTCGAGAATTCAAAAGCATGCTAATTTGCTGTTCTCCTTGGTGATCAAGCAGGTGCTCGGCAAGCATTCTTGGAATTTCTGAACTGAGATGTTCACGAGCATGATGAGCGCCCATGAAAACAATACCAGGCTTGTTGCTGTGCCCCGATTCCAACTCAGCAACTGAGGAGTTCAAGTGTAACGCAATGATCTCCCGCCCTTCCCAAGACTTACCGATGGTTTCCAGTCGGCTAATGCGAGGATATTTCTTTTGGAGCATGTTGAGCGCAATCTTTAATTCAGAAAAATCATGATAGCGAGAATCTTTGGATGGAAACTGTGGCCCTCGCGCGATTTTTGGTTCACGAGTTCGAAAAAAAGCATCGCTGGAACTCGAGGTCAAAACCCTGAATCCAGCTTTTTCAAGATTGGAAATTTCCTCATCATTGACCAAGGACCAGACTCGATCACTATAAACTTCCTCAATGTTGATCCCC
>CAZZLF010000178.1:0-4846 GCA_964654965.1 uncultured Bdellovibrio sp. | reverse complement strand
GAGCTGGGGCAACAAAGCCATCGAGCTTCATTCCAAGACTAAGTCCCATTTCACCAAGAATTTCTTTAATCTCGTTCAGAGATTTTCTACCGAAATTTTTAGTCTTAAGCATTTCTGCTTCTGTTTTTTGAACAAGTTCATAAATGTATCTAATATGTGCATTCTGCAAGCAATTTGCAGATCGAACAGAAAGCTCAAGTTCTTCAACTGAACGATACAAATTAGGATTAAATTGTGAACCTTTTTCAGTTTGAACTTCAGCTACAGTTTCTGGTTCTTCTTCAAAATTCAAGAACACTGAAAGTTGGTCTTTAAGAATTTTTGAGCTGAGTGCAACCGCATCATCTGGTTTAACTGAACCGTCTGTCCAAAGTTCCAAAGTAAGCTTGTCAAAGTCAGTACGCTGACCTACACGACTTTGTGTAACATTGTAGTTAACACGACGAACTGGGGAGAAAAAGCTATCGACTGGAATCCAGCCCACCGGCAGATCAGAAGATTTGTTATTTTCTGCTGCGCGATAGCCGCGACCCATTTCAACTTTAATTTCAGCCTTAAAATTAATTTTTCCTTCGACTGTAGCAATTTTTTGATTGGGGTTCATGACCTCGATTTGGTCTGAACAAATCAAGTCCTTTGCAAAAACTTCACCAGGGCCCTGAAAGTTAATGGAGACCATTGCTTTGTCAGAATACAATTTGAATCGAACTTCTTTAAGATTTAAGATCACCTCAACGATGTCTTCTCTTACGCCTTCTAAAGTAGAGAACTCGTGAACGATACCATCGATTTTAATCGCAGTAATTGCCGCTCCCTGCAATGAGGACAAAAGCACTCTGCGAAGAGAGTTACCCAAAGTAAGACCAAAGCCTCTTTCTAACGGCTTAGCTACAAACTTTCCATAAGACTTCGTGAGAGTTTCTTTCTCAACATCTAGCGCTTTTGGCTTAATCAAGTCTCTCCAGTTTCTTTCGATCATATTTTCTCCAATTTAAATTGAACAATTTTTAATATATTTTTGCACACTACAGAGAACAATAAAGCTAAACACCAATTACTTAGAGTAAAGCTCTACAACCAATCGTTCTTCGATTGGAGCTGTGATATCATCACGAGCAGGCAAATCACGAATCTTGACTTTAAGATCTGCTGGATTCATTTCAAGCCATTGTGGAATTTCTTTGCGCTTAGAAGCTTCGACTGCAGCCTTAATTTGAGTTAAGTTTTGACTCTTAACTTGAACTGCAACTTCATCACCTTTAGATACTTCTAATGAAGGAATATTTACCTTCTTACCATTAACTGTAAAATGGCCGTGACGAACCAGCTGGCGAGCCTCAGAGCGACTATTTGCAAATCCAGAACGATAAACTACGTTGTCCAGCCTGCGCTCGAGCATGTTCAAGAAGTTCTCACCGGTGATTCCGCGGAGACGATCAGCTTTTGCAAAAAGATTACGGAATTGAGTTTCAAGCAACCCATACATGCGACGCACTTTTTGTTTTTCACGAAGCTGGAGACCATATTCGGAAAACTTGATACGCCCTTGTCCATGCTGCCCTGGAGGATATCCACGACGCTCAAATGAACATTTTTCAGTAAAACAACGATCACCTTTCAGAAATAACTTCTGATTTTCACGACGACAAAAACGACAAACTGCACCTGTATATCTAGCCATATATTATTCCCTTAAAATCGCTTAAACTCTTCTACGTTTTGGAGGACGACACCCGTTGTGTGGAATTGGAGTAGTATCTTCAATATACGTCACTCTTAAGCCAGCAAGAGAAAGAGCTCTCAAACCAGATTCACGGCCTGCCCCTGGACCACTCACATAAACACTGACAGAGCGAAGTCCTGCATCGTAAGCTTTTCTTGCAGCTTCTTCTGCAGCAACCTGAGCTGCAAATGGAGTGTTTTTACGTGAGCCACGAAATCCTTTATGACCAGCAGAAGACCATGCAATTGCATTACCCATTTGATCGGTCAGGGTAATGATTGTGTTATTAAAAGTAGATAGGATGTAAGCCTTACCTGTTGAAACACTCTTTTTTGTTGATGATGTTTTTACTGTTTTCTTTTCAGCAGCAACTTCTTCAGTAGCTGATGTTTTTGTAGACGCATTATTATCTGTCATTTGAATACTCCAAAAATTACTTCATCGCTTTAACGGATTTTTTACCCGCAATAGCCACAGCAGGACCTTTGCGTGTGCGCGCATTAGAGTGGGTTCTTTGGCCATGTACCGGGAGGCCTTTTTTATGCCTGATACCTCGATAACAGCCCAAATCTACCAAACGCTTGATATTCATGGTCACATCGCGACGAAGGTCGCCCTCAACCTTAAGAAATTCATCAATAAAATCGCGAATTTTACCGACCTCTTCATCGGTTAGTTGATCAATTTTTTTATCAAAATCGATTTTCGCTTTTTCGAGCATTTTTCTAGCAGTAGACTTACCCACGCCAAAAATATAAGTTAATCCGATTTCAGCTCGCTTGTTTTTTGGCAAGTCGACTCCTGCAATACGTGCCACGGTGTACCCCTTCTTCGTTTGATGTATTTGAAAGATCTGAATTATGCAGATCTGACAAAAAAGTCAAGCCCGAATACGAAAAATACAGGCTTGAATTATGTTTTATTGTTAAATGTTTAACCTTGACGTTGTTTATGACGTGCATTTTCGCAAATTACACGCACCACCCCTTTACGGCGGACCACTTTGCACTTCATACACATTTTCTTAACAGATGCTCTTACTTTCATTTTTTTACTCCTAAAAAATAAATTATATTAACTACTTAGCTCTATAAGTGATCCGACCACGCGTCAGATCGTAGGGAGAAAGCTCGACCGTAACCTTATCTCCAGGAAGAATCTTGATATAAAACATCCTCATTTTTCCAGAAATGTGGGCTAGCACTTCGTGGCCGTTTTCAAGACGGACCTTGAACATTGCGTTTGGCAACGGCTCAAGAACAACCCCTTCCATCTGAATTCCTTCTTCCTTTTCGCTCATTCTCTTTCTCCTACTAAGCTAAGGTTAAAATCTGATTTCCCTGCTCAGTAATAGCAATAGTGTGCTCAAAATGAGCTGACCACTTACGATCTGCCGTTACAGCAGTCCAACCATCGCTTAAAACCTTAACTTCGGGCCTCCCGGCATTAATCATAGGCTCAACCGCCAAAACCATTCCCGGCTTTAAAAGCATGCCCTTGCCCTTTGACCCATAGTTTGGAACCTGTGGATCTTCGTGCAAATTACGACCTATACCATGACCAACAAACTCTCTTACCACGCTAAAGCCATAGGACTCAACATAATTCTGTATCGCATGACCAATATCGAAAAGATGGTTACCGTTTTTTGCTTGTTCAATTCCTAAATACAGGCTTTTCTCAGTGATTTTAACCAGTTTTTCAATTTCATCGGAAACTTTGCCTACGCAGAATGTTTTGGCAGAATCTCCATACCATCCGTTCATAACCACCCCAAAATCAACTCCAACGATATCTCCTTCATTTAAGATGCGTTTTTTTGAGGGAATCCCATGAACAACTTCTTCATTTACGGAGACACAAAGAGTTGCAGGAAAGCCATGATAACCTTTAAATGCAGGCTTAGCGCCTAGCTCCTTTGTCCGAATTTGGGCGTACAGGTCCAAATCAGCGGTAGAAACGCCCGGTTTGACCATTTCTCCAATTTCAAGAAGAACCTGAGCCACAATGGCTCCGGCTTTTCTCATAAGTTCAATTTCTGATTTAGACTTCAGCTGTACCAAAAAATACCACCAACTAATTCAATTTTTTAAGAAGCGTTTGAAATACCAGCTCTGCGGATTGAGTTCCATCAATCTTTAAAAAAGATGGATTTTTTTCATAATAACCAATCACTGGAGCTGTTTGATCCTGATAGACCTGAATTCTCTTTGAAATCACTTCAGGCTTATCATCGTCACGTTGATAAAATTCGCAAGTTCCACCTACTGAGCAACTCTCGTTTAGATCATATCCAGCTGAGACAACGCGATTACATTTTCGGCATGTTCTTCTTGCAGATAACCGGCTCACTAAGATTTCTTTATTTACGTCGAAAAAAAACACTCCGTCCAAATGAATATTTAATTTAGAGAGAAGAGAATCCAAAGCCTGAGCTTGAGGTACGGTTCTTGGGAATCCATCCAAAATAAATCCCTTTCCGTTTAATGTGGAAAGCTTTTCTTTGATAATATCAATCACAACCTGATCTGGCACTAGCTCGCCTTTATCCATATAAGATTTAGCACGAACTCCAACCTCGGTCTTATTTGATATAGCTTCACGAAACATATCTCCGGTAGAAAGATGGGTCACCGAAAAACGATCGCACAAAAACTTGGATTGCGTTCCTTTACCTGAACCTGGAGGACCCATAAAAAGAAGATTCATGAGTATACTGACCCTGTTCTTCCTTTTACCTTTGCATGCTTCATAAACCCTTCATAGTTTCTTGAAAGCATAAAAGTTTCAATTTGAGCAACTGTATCAAGCGCAACCCCAACCAAGATCAATACGGAAGTTCCTCCGAAATAAAAAGGCACTTTTAATGTTTGAGACATGATCGTAGGCAAAACGCAGATTATCGAGATATAGACTGCTCCAGCCAAAGTTATTCTGGTTAATACGTAATCTATATATCTAACAGTATTTTCTCCGGGACGAATTCCTGGCACAAAACCACCGTATTTTTTCAGGTTTTCAGCTACATCTTCGGTTTTAAACACAATTGCTGTATAAAAATAAGCAAAGAAAAATATTAAACCAACAAACAGAACTTCATACAACCATCCTCCAGGAGCTAGC